>JAGLCW010000244.1 GCA_023146045.1 Caldisericia bacterium | reverse complement strand
ACTCCTGGGATCTTGTCGCTACCTAATCTCTTTTTAATACGAGCATATAGCTCTTTTTCATATCTCTCTTTATCGTATGTTGCAACATAATGATACGCACTTCCTGCACCAGGAAATTGATCAACCATCATATCATGAGAGAATAATCTCTCTTTATGGTTCCAAACATTTTCAGATGTTTCTTGCATCATATACATTAAGTCTGCATAACTTTGAGGAGCATTACTTTCTTCATCAACAAGTTTTTCAAGCTTCTTGGTTTCCTTCTCATCGATAATGCTTGACATATCAAACTCATATCCTTCTTTTTCCATTTTCTTCATAGAAGCCATTACTTCAAATGCAGTATCAGTTATGGCATTTGCCATTGAGTAGCTTTTACTTATGGTAATGAAGTTCTTATTGATAAGCTGTAGAGACTCCATAGATTTCTTTCCACCGATCACAATAGCATCGTGAACACCAAGAACACCACGACCTTCACCAAGTATTTCTATAATGGTTTCAGCCATGTTAAATCCATCTTCGGTGTGTGTCGGGATAACACCGGCAGATGCAAATGACTCTTTGAGTCTGTCAATGAATGGTTGGACATTCATAGATTTTATATCTTTTCCACTTAACCACATAACTCTTGGAGTTGATTCTCCTGAGTATTGATTTGCAATAGGATCTTCAGATGTCATATCAATTAGACCTTTATTGTATATTGCAATACCATCTTTTATTCTATCTACAGAACCAGGCCCTAAGAAAATTGGGAAGATAGGCTTTAGCTCATCAATAAGATTTTCCATATCTTCTTGACTGATTTGTACCCAATATTCTTCACCTTTTGCTTTTGCTTTTATAGCCTCTTCTTTTTTGTCTTCAATCATTTTTACAAGTCTTTGCTCAAATGCCTGATCAAATGCTCTAAAAATAAGTCTTGACATAATATTGATCTTGTCAGTAGTCTCAATAAGTGGTCTAAAGATATTCTCAATTGAGTTACCAACAGCTTCACCGACAGCAGGAGCCATAAGGTCAACAAGGATACTTTCAACATCTTGTGAATAGTGTAGCTGTCCTTTAGCCTGTTTCTTGTCATACTTAGGCTTGATATATGCAAGTGGGGTATCGTGTAGTTCCTGAACCAAATAATCAAGTGGTGATTGCTCTGTGTCTGGTTCTCCATCAATTCCTTTTCTCTCTACAAGCTCAGTACCATATAGTTTCTCAGCAATAAGGCTAAGTACCTGATCTGCTGCTTTTTTAGCATCAGAACCATCTTCTTTGTAGTGACCATCAAGGATATTATCTATCAAAGAGTTTGATGTTTCAGCAGCAACACTTCGTACAACACTGTATATCGCACCACCGTAGTTAATGATCATTGTAGGGTATTTGAATAAATCTCTCAGCTCTTTATTGCTTAGGATCTCATCTGTACTTGGGATAAACTGCTGTAATAGTCCAGTAGAAAGCAGGTCAAACTTGTCAAGATTTTCTTTTGCAGGATTCCATGCATGTTTTCTTTTACCACTCTTTATATCTTTCTCTGCATACTGTTTATTTTTAGCATTTTGTTCTTCAACACGTTCAGCGACAGAATCAGCATCCAATTCAGAACCAACTGCACCAGTTAAGTAAGTATCGAGAACAACACCGAATTCCGGACCTGCATAGTTTTCCTCTTTAGCCTTGGCTCTATCTACTTTATTGATACCAAATGCATCAAGCATACCAAGGTTTCCGTCAAGGAACTCTTCAAATGTCATACCTTTTTGGTATGTGATATTGTTCTTCTCATCTTCAGATAGTGTCTTATTTGGATGTGGCATCTTTGCTTCCATGCTATTATCAACACCTTGAACAACGATACCACCTTTAAAGATGATCTGACCAGTGAATTCATCAATAGGTAACTGAAGAGTTTTAATGATAGTACCATTCGTAATACCATCGTATTCTGCAGTTATTGTTCCTCTGAAGCTTACAGGCTTAAACTGTTGTTTACCATTGATCACATTCGTCTTAGATGAAGCGTAAGCTGCCTGGAAATCCTCTATAAATGAGAATGCCTGAAGTAAGTGACCAAGGTGGTCTTTACCAACCTTGCCTTCTTGAATTCTCTTCTTAATCTGTGCAGAAGTAATAGCTACGTTATTAGTAAGCTTTAAGTTCTTTTCAAATAGATCTGCGACAGAAGCAAACTCAGCATCAGTAATCGCTATGCCCATAAGTTTTTTGGCAAAAATTACAGTAGTTTCCGGAGTCTCTTTATCGATATCTACACCGAATGCTTGTGCAATACCGAAGTAAACACCAAGGTCTTCATGGGTTCTATCTACCCTTCCATCAGAACCAACTTCACCGGCTTTCAATATCCCTGCAGGAGTATAATCGAATGTACTGTTTGCCGGGCTGATAAGGAACCTGTGAAGCTCTTTCTCTGTCTGTGGAGAGATAAGTGTACTTGCCATGTTTAAACGGTTGTTATACGCAGTTTCCCATTTGAACCAAAGAGTGTTTGGGTGAGTCTTATTAATGAATACTTTTTTGTATACAAGGTACAACTCATCGTATGCACCTTCTTTTTCTCTGTTGGCAGCTATCGTAGTTTCTACATAGTTCTGAGATAGTGCCTTATTTTCAAGTAATTCATTTTCGTCTATCCAACCTATCTGCTCAAGTGCTGCTTTTCTGTTCTCTTCGGGATCAGTAGAAAAGATTTCAAATAAAGTCTTTGTAGGACTCTCAGAGATCTCATTCATGTTTTGCTCAAAGGCAATAATAGCTTTTGCAATACTGTTGGTAGGTGCAACAACAGGGTTATGAGGAATCTCTATCTCCTCTTCTGTTCGTAGCCTTGGTCTTGTAAACATTGCAGTTTTAGTTGATACTGGTATTAAACCAAGTGAGTCATCAGCCTTTGCATTTTTATCAGTTTTCTGAGTAGAACCATTTGCCATTTCGAGACTTGTTAATTCTTCATCAAATTTTGCAAGATACTCCTTGGAAAACTTTGCTCTCTGCCCTGCTTTCTGAGTTGGATCAAGTCCAGGTATGTCTTTCTTTGTGCCCTTAGCTTTACCATTTTTATTGATAATTGGTCGTGTAAGGAAGTTAATCTCGGCTTCTGTTTCTTTGATATCTCCTTCTTTACCTACAAGTTCTTTATAATCTGCGATCTTCATATTTTCTTCAATGAGCATACCACTATCAATAGCATATTTTATTGCTATTGCTCCGATACTTGCTTTGAACCTTGCATAGGCATGAATGTCGCCATCTGTTTTAGCTTTAAAATCCATAAGAGATAGAACCTCTGTAGCAATCTCATTACCAAAGTTCTTACGTCTTGTAAGATGTCCAAATGCTTTTCTGTGAGCATTAGTAATATCAGACTCTTTGAGCTTCAGCATTGTCGCCAACATCTCATCATCTTTATTAGTAATTGACTTTGATCCATTTCTTATTACAGTATTGGTTGCAATCATAAGTGCAGCCACAAAAGACTGATTGATCTCTGGCTTACTAGAGTCTTTTTCTTTTGATGCAGGGTTAAACAATAAACTTTGAGCAGCAGCATAAACATTTAGATTGTTCTTTACTTTTTTAGAGAATATAGCATCAAAAATACCAGATGTCTTAATAAACTCTGTCATCTCTTTACGGTACTTATTGATGATCTTGTTATCAATTCCTGCAATGTCGATAAGACTAAACAATGATGTAATGTTCTTCTTTGTTTCAACATAGGCATTTAAGGCATTTGGAATTCCTGTACTCTCATTGATTACAGGAAGATCCTCTACTGATTTCGCCTGACTTTCAAGCATTCTATTACTTTCAAGAGGTGTTCTTATCTTTAGATTAGTCGCCTTGAGTATCTCAGTAAGTTTTTTCTTACGCTGAGTAATACGTTTATTCTTTGCATTAACGGCATTATCAACAGCTTGTCTGTGTTTCTTGTTGATCTGGTTCTGTTGTGCAATTGCTTTGGCACTACTCTCAAGTGCTGTTTGCATTTGAAGTTTAAATTTTAAAGCATCTTTATCTTTTGCAATAGCCTTTTCGAGTGCTACCATCTTAGTGTTTACTTTTCTTGCTTCCTGAAGTATGGTTTTAGTACCACGGATAAGTGCCTTTATAAGCCCAAGTATCTTTGTGAATACACCTTTAAGTTCTGTTGCACTTTTACTTACGTCAAGATCATCAAGAGCAGCAAGGTTAGGGTTTAAGTCTTTTACTTCCTGGAGAATATTATCTCTTTCTTCTGCATACTCTTCAAGTAGTTCTTCGTTTTTCTTAATTGATTTTTCAAGAGATTTAGTTTCATTTTTCTTCTCTCTTGCTCTATTTAGAATGTCGAAATACTTTTTCATAGACTCTTCACTGAAGCCTTTTTCCAAGGCAAGTATGTCTATGATCTGGTTCTGTAATTCTGTTATTCCTTCTTTTGTAGAACCAAGTTCATCAATTGATTTGTTTGAAGATACAAGAGCATTTTCAAGTGCATCTCTAAGACGGATAAGCTTCTTGATCTTTTCAGGAGTAAGCTCACCATTATCTTTTAGGTTTTGTGCTTCTTTATATGCCTCGTAGTTTTCTTTACTCATCATGATGGTTTCATTAATGGTATCGATTTTAAAACCTTTAAGGAATCCTTGCTCCTTAATGATTGCTTCTTCAACCTTATATACTCCACGACCTTTAAAGTCTGCTTTTCCACTGTTTGTTACAAAATCAACAACATCTTTCATGTTGATTTCGAATTCATTTAGATTATCGCCACCTTCATTAAATTTTCTCTGATCTCTATCATATACAATTCTCAACGATTCACTAATTTGTTCATCAGTTGGATTGGCAATATCTGCTCCATCTTTACCTTCAATGGTGCTAATAGCTTCTATACCATTGGCTTTCCATTGTGCAATAAGATCTCTAACTTCTTCTTCCAGTCCTGCAAGAGTATTGTTTATTGAACGCATTTTTGATTGCTTAACAATTCTTGCATCATAGATCTTTTTCTCTATTGACTTCATGGACTTGGTTCTGCTTGCAAATTTATTATTGATGTCATTTCGTGACATCATGTCTTCAATTTTCAGTTCAGCATAATACTGTTGTCTTACAGCAAGGTCTGCCTGTGCTTGTAGTGCTTCTGCTTCGGTTGGTACATAGTTTGGATCAACATTTGTTTTTGAACCTTTTGCAAGGAACGTATCAATGTCATCTTCAGATATTTGATCAACATCAGCAGCCAATCCTCTTTTGACCATGAACTCTTTTGTGAAAGCAGTTGTCTCTTTCATAAATTCTTTAAGTTCTTCTTGTCTTGTGTTATCTCTTACGAAATTGATAGTAAGCCTCATCAACCCTTTGTCATCACTGAAAAAGTCTTTTTCTGTAATACTGTCGATAGTATGCTTCTCTGCTTTAGCACCCTCAAGTCTAATGAAGATTAGTTTTGCAGCTTTTCCATTTCCTAGCGACTTTGCAATAGAGCCACGCTTCTCAAGGTCTTCGATTGCTTCTTTGTTGTCTTGTTTGATTTCAGAGTTAGTTTTACTTGTTGTTTCTGTATCAGAATCAGTATCCGTGTCTGTGCTTGTGTCGGTATTTGATTTGGCTCCACCAAGTTTAAGAACGCCAGCCTTTTTACCCATAGCACCAATTTGAGAACCAAGTATGTTGATCTTCTTGATATCAGACATTGCATTGATTTCTTCAAGACTGTATTGCTTTAGTTTCTTAGTAAAGATTACATCGAGTTCTTCTTTGAACGATTGGTACTCTTCACCTATTGCTGTAGCAAGACCAGCCTGTTCAGGTGTCATGTCTATGTCGTGCATTTGATCAAGCATAAGTCCAAGATTTTCAAGAACTATACTTGCAGAACCAAGGTGAAACGCTTTAGCTTCAGATTTAGGATCAGCAGCGTGTTGTGCAATGTGATTACGCATCTGTGAGAATATACCACCAATAGTATTACCATCTAAGTCTGTTTCTCCAGAGATATAATGCTTCATTCTCTCTATCATATTATCAGCTGAGATTTGACCGTTTTCTTCTGGTTCAAATTCAAGTATTGATT
>JAGLCW010000243.1 GCA_023146045.1 Caldisericia bacterium | reverse complement strand
CTTGGATATATTAAACTTGGGCAATCTTCTACTACTCTTTCTGGTGGTGAAGCACAAAGGGTTAAATTATCTCTTGAGTTAAGTAAAAAAACTCTTGGGCACACACTTTACATTCTTGATGAACCAACAACAGGATTACATTTTGCAGACATTAAAATGTTAATGAATGTTGTCAATAGATTAGTTGACAAAGGCAATAGCATGATTATTATCGAACATAACCTTGATGTAATAAAATGTTGCGATCATATTATTGATTTAGGTCCTGGAGGCGGAGAGTTTGGCGGTAATGTAGTTGCTGTAGGATCTCCCGAAGATATTGTCAAAGAAAAAAATAGTTTTACAGGTCAATATTTAAAACCATTATTAGAAAAAAGATAGGTGGCATCTTTATGTTATTTCAAAATCAAAAAAAGATAATAAGTGAAATAGTTTCTAAAGAAGGTTCAACCCAAAAAACATATGCAGATACATGGTTACAAGCATTTCAAATGCCGTTGAATTACAAACTTAGCATTGCTATTTCAAACCACCTGTACACGAGCTCTTCAAATGATGCCCCAAGTCGTTACGCTATATCGAGACTAGGCACACTTATCTCTGAAAATCGGAATACGGATAATTTAATGAACCCTGAAGAATTCTTCCAAAACCTTTTTTCAATAATACATAGTGGTCTTCAAAAAAGATCAATTGAGTCTGGTAAAGAAATGACGACATCGTTAATTTTATGCTCTGTCACAAACAATGATGAACTGTTTTGTTGTAACGCTGGCTATTGTAAGGCTTTACTGTACAACCACAAACACTTATATAAGCTTAATGAATCTGGTCGTTCGTCTGGTGATCAAGAAATGCCTCTACCTATTGGATATACAAACCCACTTGACCTTACGATAACACCCACAGAAATAGAATTCACAAGTTATAAACTAAAAAAGGGAGACATAATAGTTATTTTGTCACCAGGAATTCAAGAAGAAAAAGAAATGACAAATGCAATTAAAACAGTATTAGATCAAAGTAAAGATCCATCGGTAATATGCCATAGAATTATTCAAGCATATCAAGAAAACAAATCAACTGATTCTGAAGAAATTGAAACTACGGTTGGTTGTATTAAAACTATATAAAACAGTATCCAAATTTTGATAAGGGGTTTAATATGTCATTTGAATCAGGGAACAACAAGATTAACTGGGCTTCTTCTCATATGCCAATACTAAAAAAAATTGATGAACGATTTAGTGTCGAGAAACCTCTAAAAAATTTAACAATTGCGGTGTGTATACATTTAGAGGCTAAAACTGCTCGCTTGGCAGAAGTCCTCCACCATGGGGGAGCAAGTGTACTTCTAACTGGAAGTAATACGCTAACGACTCAAGACGATGTGTCAATGGCAATTGAGCATAGAGGAGTCCAAACATTTGCAAAATATGGGTGTTCAGAAGAAGAATACACAAATTCTCTTGATAGTATGCTCAAAAAGAATCCCAGCATTTTTATTGATGACGGAGGAGACCTAACAAATAGGCTTCATACACATTTTAAACATTTACTACCAAAAGTTTTAGGTGGTTGTGAAGAAACAACAACTGGAGTTATAAGACTAAAATCAAGAGAAACAAATAATAGACTACACGTTCCAATGATTTCTGTAAATAACGCGCTAAGTAAGTGTCTATTTGATAATAGGTACGGAACAGGTCAATCTGTTTGGACAGCCATAATGAACACTACGAACCTTATTGTAGCTGGTAAAACTGTAGTTGTTGCAGGATATGGATGGTGTGGTAAAGGTGTTTCAATGCGTGCTAAAGCTCTAGGGGCAAAAGTAATAATAACAGAAATCGATCCAATAAAATCTATGGAAGCTCATATGGATGGTTTTTCAGTTATGCCGATGGAAAAAGCAGCACCGATAGGAGATTTTTTTATTACCGTCACTGGTTGCAAGAAAGTAATATCTACTAAACACTTCTCACTGATAAAAAACAATGCAATTTTATGTAATGCAGGTCATTTTAATGTTGAGATCGACATGGAAGAATTACACAAAGTAGCTGTAGGAAAAACAGTTAGAAAAAATATTCAAGAGTTTACATTACCAGATAACAAAAAAATAAATGTTTTAGCTCAAGGTAAACTTGTTAATCTTGCATCTGGAGATGGTCATCCAGTAGAAATTATGGACTTATCTTTTGCACTTCAAGCACTATGTGTTGAATATATTAAGTCTGCAAAATTAAAACCTGGGTTGTATAATGTTCCCAAAAGCATTGATCAAAAAGTTGCCGAACTTAAGCTTCAATCATTAGGTATTTCAATTGATCAGTTAACTCCATCGCAAGTAGAATATTTAAATGCTTTTGAAATATAGATTACCCGCACTGAAACCAAGTTTTTTTACTTACAAAATATCACTTTTTGTACTATACTATGAACATGAAGCAGGATAATCCAGAAATAAAAATAATTGCATTAAATAAGAAAGCTACTCACAATTACACCATAATACAGCAGTGGGAAGCTGGTGTAGTTCTTTCTGGTCACGAAACAAAAGCCATTAGAGAAGGACAGGTTAATTTTTCTGATAGCTATGCGACTATTGAATCTGGACAAGTTTGGATACACAATCTTCATATAAATGCTGATGTTGCATACGGGAGTTATAGTCCCACTCAAAAAAGAAAATTACTTCTACATAAAGCACAAATTAGAAAAATTGATAACCGTGTTAAAAATAAAGGATACACTATTATTCCACTTCGAATTTACTTTAAAAAACAATGGGTTAAAATTGTAATTGCACTAACAGAGGGAAAAACAAATTACGATAAGAGACAATCTCTCAAAAAGAAAGAATTTCGTCGAGAAATGAGGACAATACGTACATGATTCGTAATGCAGCTGTTTTACGAAAATCCTTTCTCTTACTTCTCTCTATCATGCTGTTTTTTCAAATTCCACTTTTCGTCGGACATGCTGAAACACTACGTTATGCGGTCGTATCTCCAGTAATAAATGTCCGCAATGCTACCTCAACACAAGCTGATATTGTATACGTTATAGAAACTTCCGGTGAGTATTTAATACTCAGTGAAACAAAAGACACAGAAGATAAGCTTTGGTACAAAATTCAAATCAATGCTTCTCTAAATGGCTTTATTGCAAGTTGGGTTGTTGATTCAGTAAGAAGTTCCGAAAAAGAAACTCCAGTGGAAGGTATTGTAGCGATAATTGATCCTGGAGTAAAAATTAGGCTAAGACCTAGCCTCAATGCTCCAATCCACAAAATAACAAGTGTTCAGATTAAACTTCCTGTTAACGCAGAGATTAAAGATGAAAACAATAGAACTTGGTATAAAATACAAATTGCAGGTCAAATAGCTTGGG
Source organism: Caldisericia bacterium (assembly GCA_023146045.1). GTDB lineage: Bacteria > Caldisericota > Caldisericia > UBA6126 > UBA6126 > JAGLCW01. The sequence goes on along the minus strand of JAGLCW010000243.1, from coordinate 9,468 downwards.
TTGCTAGCTGGGTTGTAACAATCCAGTCAGTTAAAAATGAAAAAACTAGTGCAAGCGATAAATTAATAGTTTGCGAAACTGTAAACTTGAGAAAAGGTCCTGGAACAGAATATTCTGTAGTTAGTTACATATCGTCTCATATTGAAGCCAGAGGAATTTATGAAGAGAATGACACTAATGGTAAAACATGGTATTACATTCGTTTACCAAATAATATTGAAGGCTGGGTTGCCAGTTGGGTAGTAAAAGTACAACAATGGTCAGACCAAAAAGAACAAGTAACCAATAAGATATGTTGCATTAACCCTATTGTTAACATCAGAAATGGTCCGTCAACTTCCGCTGCAATAGTAGCAGTTGTGGACAAATACGGTGAATTTGAAGTATTGAACCAAGGCAAAGACGTAAATGGGAAAATATGGTATGAAATTCGAATTGACTCTGGTACTGGCTGGGTTGCTGGTTGGGTAGTTGTCATAAAGAATACTGGCAATAGCAATGAGACATTGACTGCTGTTAATGTTAGAAGTGGACCTGGTACTAATTTTGACAAACTGTTTGAAATACCCGCCAATACATCATTCACGGTTCAGGGTATTTCAGTAAATAACAAAAATGACGTTTGGTACGAAATTCTTATGGGCGGAAAAAATGGTTGGGTATACGGAAAATTAGTTAGTGTAAAAAACTCACCAGAAATAATTCATGAGTCTTTAGATCAAGAAATTACTCTTCACAATACCATACCAATACCAGTTTATAGTGGCCCAGGAGAGGCATATAAAAGGGACAAAGAATTCCCAGAGTCTGCTGGTTCAGTAACGATTGAATCTGTTGCAAACAACTCACACAAGGAAATTTGGTATAAAGTTTTTAATAAAAAACAGTCAGGATGGATCCATGAAAAATGGATCGATTTTTCTGGATCTTCACCAGAAAATAATATTCCACAATACACAATTCAATCAATCTCTTGGACAAAAATAACTCATGGAATAACAATGCAACTAATTTTTGACAAAAAAGGGCTATATAAATTTGAAGGTTTTCAGATTACTGAACCATCAAGAAGCATTATTGAGTTAAAAAATTGCAAGCTTTACCAAGAAGAGTCTTTTCTAATTGTTAACACAAATGGTATTAAGCAAATTCACGCATTTCAGTTCTCAACAAATCCGAATATTGTTAGAATTGCTGTAGAATGTGAAACAGAAATGAGATATATTTCTGAAAGAAAAGAAAATAAGCTACTATTTGATTTTGCCGACTATGACAATTATACAGGTCCAAAACTAATTGTTAATGGGAAGGAACTTGAGAATCAATTACTGCTTAAAGAATATAAAAATCACCTTTATGTCCCTTTACAAGAGTTTGCCCAAACAATAGGTGGGTTCATATCTTGGGACAACTCCACACAAAGAGCAAACCTTCAGGTTGGTAATACAACTTACGTGTTTGAATCTGAAGATAAAAATGTATACGTTAAAGCTTCTAGAGAAAACAGAATAGCGATTAATAACCCAATAAAAACTTTTAATTCAACATTGTATCTTCCAGTAGTAGACCTTGGGACAATTTTCAATTCTTCTTTATATTCTCTAGGTAACAATTACTATGTTGACAATCGACTAAACAATATATCTTTAGAAAATAAATCATCACAAACATGCATTGTAACTTTTGATTTTGCTTTTCCAATAACAAGCACTCTGTCTGAAAATACAAAAGAAGCTACATTTACATTTTTAAGCACTGCTTTGTCAACTTCATTAAAACCACCTAATTCTCAGATATGGGTTAAGGCAAACTCATACCAAAGAACACTAGATAACTCTTCGAGGTCAACAGTGATTCTCTCAAAAGAGTCTCACAAGAATATTGAAACTGCTATTATCCAGTCAGAGAACAGGCTAATCGTAACAATGAAATCTGACCAAAAGAAAGGGCTTCAAGATAGAACTATTATTTTAGACCCTGGACATGGTTCATTTACGCAAGACGGATACTACGATGCTGGAGCAATCGGTCCAACTGGATTATTGGAAAGTGCCGTAAATTTAAAAATAGTACTAAAGCTTAAATCTTTATTGGAAGAAAAAGGCGCTGTAGTTATTGTTACAAGAACTCAAGAACAAGATAAAAAATCACCAACATTAAAAGACAGAATAAAAAACGCGAATGCTAGTGGTGCAGATCTTTTCCTATCTATACATCAAAACGCTTCAATCAATCATAAATTAAAGGGTATACAATCGTTTTACTGGAACAATTCCGCATTAAAAATTTCCAATCTTATCACGAGCAGTATTTCTAAGTCTACTGGACTTTCTATCAATAAAGTCGCAAAAAGAAGCCTTTCTGTGACAGAGAATATTACTTCAATGCCATCACTGCTTATAGAAACAGCATGTCTTTCTAATCCTGAAGAAGAAAAAATGCTCCAATCGGATAATTTTTTGGCGTTGATTGCCGAAGGATTGACAAACGGTATTGAGCAGTTTTTTAACGATTGACTTGTAAATAACAAATTTTCTGTATAATTATAGAAGCTTTATGCGCCCATGGCTCAATTGGATAGAGCATCGGTCTACGGAACCGAAGGTTGCTGGTTCGAATCTGGCTGGGCGCGTTTTTTTATTTAAAGCTCCTTATACATCATTCCAAATTAATTCAAATTAAGCTAGCTCTTCCAAATAACATGTACAAAATATCGCATTTACGTTATTAGTGATATTTATTTACTTCCATTACATTTTTCGTTACTAAAGTTTGGATAAATATTGTAACCTTTTTGTAACCTTTACATCAAATACTTCTGAAATCTCTATTTCAACAGATATATACTCAATATTTTAAAAATGCTTGTTTCTATCTGTACAAACAATTTATCTGGTTTTTGTGAAAGTATCGTTGTAGTAATGACCATGTGTGTTAAATAAGCTAAATTTTTTTGTATAGTAGTACTATATGAAAAAGAACATTAAAAATGTATTGAATGCTTTTCTAAATTTTGGTATAGAGTTTGGTTTCTATGTTTCCATTATTTCTTTGCTGTTTATTACAAGAATACCCCTTTACTACCAAGGTTTTGGAGCTGGTATAACAATCCTCTTTTGGTTAGTAAAATCGTTACTTAATAAAAGATTTATTTACAAACACTATCCATGGCATTGGACTGAATTATTTATTTGCATTTGGATTTGGACTGGATTCTTTTGGTCGATAGAACCACAACAAACAGTTCTATATGGTATAGTTTTTACTTCTGGTTGCATATTGGAAGTACTAATCTCTTCTAACATTGTAAAAAAAGGTCATGTCATAAGAATCCTTACTCTTTTATTCATTTTGCTGTTTGGATACGCCGTTTACTATATTAAAAATAATGTTGCGGAAATTATTCCCTTACTTAAACTATCAACTGTTTGGCGGTCTCAGTTTGACGTTAAAGGTGTAGAAATTTCTTTTAATACTGCAATAGGTGGTCGTAACTCATTGGGAGGCGTATACTCACTAATTTTACCGTTGTCGGTGGCAATTTCTTTTTTTGGAATCAAATTTAAGGAATTAAAAAAATATTTACCAAAATTATCATGGCTATATTTCATCATAAAACCTTTGGCTATCAGCTTTAGTATCACTTTTTTTGCTATGGTGATGTTTTCTGGATCTAGAGGTTCATATTTAGGTATGGTAGCTGGACTAATATTTTTAGTGCTTGCATACTTAAAATGGGAGTGGACGATTATCGCTGGATTAACAGCAACACTATTTTCTTTCATCCCAATCACACAAATTTGGCTTAAAAATGTATATTTTGAAACAATATCTGCAGACATAGGAAGAAACGTTATCTGGCAAAACACTACCGAGCTTTTAAAGCTGTACTGGGTAACAGGCATTGGAGTAGGCTCTTTTCAAACTGTATACAATTTATACTTTCCAAGCACAACAGGAAGTGGCTTCATTCACGCTCATAATTTTTTCCTTAATGTCGGCGTTGAAATGGGTGTTATAGGGTTATTCCTATTCTGCATCTTATGGTTTCAGTATATTTACTTCGGAACTTTGTTTGGTAGAAGGAAACTCAAATTGTATCCATTTCTAGCAAGCATAAATATCGGTCTTGCTTCAATGGTTTTTGGTTATTTGATTCGTTGTTTGGTAGATTACACAATATAATGGTACAGCTGAAACATTTTTACTATATGATACTCGTTTAACTATACGGTAAACTTTTTAAATGTAGGAGGTAAAATGAATGCCAAAGAACGTTTAATTGTTAGCTTAGATTTTCCTGATATTCAGAAGGCGCAATCCCTTCGTGACCTGCTTAAAGACGATGTTTTATTTTACAAAATTGGCCTTCAAATGTTTCTAAGATATGGATTCCAAATTGTAAATGAATGGAAAAATTTTGGTAAAAAGGTTTTCTTAGACCTAAAGCTTTCTGACATTCCAAACACAGTTTCAAGTGCTATTCGCACACTAAGTGTATTAGAGGTAGACATGATCAATATGCATGCTTTATCTGGTTATGATTGCATGAGAATGGCTGCTGAAACTGCAAAAGAAGTAATCCCGGAATCTAAACTAATAGCAGTAACAGTTCTTACATCATTTACTGATAAAGGTTTACAAGAAATTGGTATTCCACATAGTCCAGCTGGCGAAGTTAAAACTTTGTGCAAAATAGCAAAAAAGGCTGGTCTTTCTGGTGTAGTTTCTTCTCCGTGGGAAGCCAATAGTGTTAAAAATATTTGTGGAGAAGATTTCATTACAGTTTGTCCTGGAATACGCAGATCAACAGATGCAATTGGAGATCAAGCCAGAATAATGACGCCCAGTAAAGCAATTAAAAATGGTGCAGACTATTTGGTTGTTGGTCGACCAATAATTAAAGCTTCAGACCCAAAAGAAGCAGCTATATCAATTCTCAAAGAAATTGAGAATGCAATCCAATAAGAGGTAATTATGAGAAAAGATGAAGTAGAAATATTATTTGAAAAAATTGGCGTTATGAAAAAGGGTCATTTCCGTTTATCATCTGGACTACACTCTGATACGTATTTACAGTGTGCAATACTTCAACAATTTCCAGAATTGAATGAAAATATCTGTAACATTTTAGCCGAACAAGTTCGCGAGTTTAGACCAACACTAATTGTTGGTGCTGCTGTAGGCGGAATAATTTCATGTTATGAACTCGCCAAACAATTAAAAGCAAGGTGCATTTTTGCAGAGAGAGTTGACGGCGTACTAACTTTCAGAAGAACTTTCAAAGCCAACCCAGAAGACAGAATTGTCATCATAGAAGACGTAGTAACGACTGGTAAAACAACAAAAGAACTAATTACACTTCTTGAAAAAACAGACAACTCCCCATTAGCCTTATGCACAATAGTTGACAGAAGTGAAGGTAAACACGGTTTTAGTTATCCATTATTCTCTGCACTTGAAGTTACTGCACATGTATGGGAATCAGATAAATGTCCACTATGTGAAGCAGGAATGGAGTTTTATCAACCAGGATCAAGAAAACTCCACTCATAATGAATAAGAATTTCAAAAACACGGATTTAACTGTTGAGTTAATCTCAAATACAATAAATCCATTAAAAGTTATTGCGGATAGTGCTCGCATTACAAGGGACATAAATGCCTCACACCTAACAAATGAACAATATTTTCACATGCTTTATAAAATGGGGCATTTAAGTGTTATGGAGCATATAGCTTTTTCTTTTAGGATAAGTGGAATTTCCAGAGCATGCTCGCATCAACTGGTGAGATTTCGTATAGGTACTAGCTTTACTCAAAGAAGTCAACGTTATACAAATGAATCATCACTTTCAGTGATTACTCCGAAATCAATCCAAAAAAATAAAAAAGCATTAAGAGTTTTCGAAGAATCTATCAATCAATTACATAAAGCCTATTCAGAACTTCTTTCAGAAGGCATTCCAAAGGAAGATGCAAGGTTTATTCTCCCAAATGCAACTTCCACATCAATAATAATGACAATGAACTTCCGCGAACTTATTCATGCCTCTGGATTAAGATTGTGCAGTAAGGCACAGTGGGAAATACAGGAACTATTTTTTTCTATAAAAAAGGAAATTTCTAGTTTTTCTCCATTTCTAGGTAGATATTTACAATCAAAATGTGTTCACAATGGTTTATGTAGTGAAATTAAACCATGCAAAACAACCGAACAAATAAAAAGAGAATGGGAAGATATGCAAATTTTGTAACCAATTTGTAAGATTTTCAAAGAAAAACAATTCTAAATTTGTATAATTTAGCCGATGAAAATTAAAGATATTTGTTCAATTTTAAAAGCTGAGTTATTACAAGATAAAGGTAGAATTGATGTGGATATTCGTACTGCGTTTGCTGCAGACCTAATGAGTGACACATTGTTCATAATTATGAGGGATGAAGATCCTCTATTGCTGATTACTGGCGTTACTAATCTGTCTGTAGTTCGCACAGCTGCAATACTAGATATTCCTGCTGTTATGATAATTAGAGGGAAACAAGTTGCAGAAGAAGCACTAGAGCTTGCAAAACAGAATGAAATCTTAATTCTTAGAACCAACTACATCATGTTTGAGGCATGTGGTTTGCTCTATAAAGCAGGAATAAAGGCTGTGTCGTGGGAAATGTAGTAATAAAAACTCTTAAATACTCTATTGGAGCTTCTTCATATGATACTGTTGGAAGCAAAGCAATGCAGGTTAAGAAAGCATTACGTGATTATTTTCCAAGCAAAGACTATATGAGAAGACTTGGAGTTTGTGTTTTTGAAGCAGAAGCAAACATGGCTATTCATACAACTTCTGGTGGAGAACTTTCCATTGTGATTTACACAAACCGAGTTAAGGTAGTAGCCGTTGATTCTGGACCTGGCATAAGAGATATAGACAAAGCACTAACTCCAGGATTTACAACAGCACCTGAAATGGCTCTCCAACTTGGTTTTGGAGGCGGTGTTGGATTGAACAACATTAAACGTTTCGCCGATTGTTTCTGGCTTGAGAGCACAAAATGTGGAACTACGCTAATTTTTGAGGTATGGAATGATGACATTACGTAATTTGATTGATCACTTGGAACTTGTTCCATTGACAAAAAATATTGATATGAATACGAGCTTTTTTAATGCATACGCTTCTGACCTTTTAAGTAATGCACTAGCAGTTATTGACCCAAACACTCTATGGATTACCGTTCAAGTACATGGAAATATACTTGGTGTTGGTTCAATAAAACAATGCCCAGCAATAATTATTTCAGAAGGATCTATACCTAGTCAAGAAGTAATCGACAAAGCAAACGAAAAAGATATCCAGTTACTCGCAAGCCAACTACCGACATTTGAATTGTCGGGTTTATTGTATGCCCTACTCAAGGAGGAACAGTGTGGATAATAATTTGCAAGAAACTTTTAATTTCCCGCAAATTGACCGCGTGATTAAACGTGAAGGTAACAATTCTGAATCTTTGATTCAGATTCTACACGGTACACAAGAAATTTTAGGATATCTTCCTAAAGAGGTTCAATTGTACATTGCAGAAAAGTTACAAATTCCGCCTACACGCGTGTATGGTATTGTTTCGTTTTATAATTTCTTTACAATGGAAAAAGACGCTGAACACGTAGTATCTGTTTGCATGGGTACAGCTTGTTATGTAAAAGGTTCCGGAGATCTTATGAAAAAGCTTGAAAGTGAGTTAGGAGTAAAGCCTAATCGAATCACAGAGGACAAGAAATTTTCTTATAGAGAAGTTAGATGTCTTGGTGCCTGTGGTATGGCTCCAGTCATTTCAATTGACGGAGAAGTTTACGGTCGAGTTACTCCGGATATGATTCCGGAAATCATCTCAAAGTACAAATAGTATGAAAGAATTATCCTTAAATATCTTGGATATTTTGGAAAATTCTATTCACGCTAAAGCTAACAATGTCTGGCTTTTTATTGAAGAATATACAGATAAAAAGGATCTATTCTCATTTACCGTTAAAGACGATGGTAAAGGAATGGATGAGACGTTTTTAGCAAGTGTTTTTGATCCCTTCACTACTACTAGTACAACCAAAAGTGTTGGACTTGGGCTTCCACTGTTAAAAGGTGAAGCTGAGATGTCTGGTGGAGGAGCAAAAATACAAAGTGAAGTTGGTAAAGGAACAATTGTTTCTTTCTGGTTTCAGCACTCTCATTGGGATCGTCCTCCTTTGGGTGACATTGCAGGAACGGTTCTAATGATGTTTTTGATTCATTCCTCGGTTAGCTTTACTTTTAAGCATCAAGTGAATGAAAATTCTTTTTTGGTATCTACTACCCAACTTTTGGATATTTTTGAAGGTGTTCCTTTAAGCAATCCAAAAGTAATTAGTGGGATACAGAGCTATATATCATCATCTATTCAAGATTTGTATGGAGGTAAGCATGGCTAAGATTAACTCGTTAGAAGAGCTTCGTAAAATTCGTAGTGATGCGAAAGAGGCTATGACAGCTAGAAGCGGAAACGCCAAGGTTCGTGTGTTTGCTAGTATGGGCACAGTCGGCATTGCTGGTGGCGCCAGAGAGGCATTAAAAGCATTAATTAATGAGCTTGAAAAAAGAAATTTCCATGACGTGGAGATTATCGAAGGCGGATCCATGGGGCTAGATAGGGAAGAACCTATCATCAGGGTACTCCGTGATGGTTTTGAAACTACATATGGAAAAGTAACACCTGACATGGCACGTCAAATTGTTGCTCAACATATTATCAACGGGCAGATGATTAGTGAGTGGGTAATAGCAAGGAACGAAAAATAATGAAAATTTATCGTATTCATGCTCTTATTTGCGCTGGAGGTCAGTGCATATCTGCTGGTGGTAATGATTTTGAAGCAGAGCTTAAGCAAGAAATCAAAAAACTAGGGCTTGAAGAAGAGGTACAAATTGTAGAAACTGGTTGTATGGGTGCATGCGAAATGGGTCCTATGATGGTAGTGTATCCAAAAGGAACCCTTTACACTCATTTAAAACCTTCAGATGCCAAAGAAATTGTTGAAGAACATTTTTTAAAAGGTAGACCAGTTAGCAGACTTATGTGGAAAAAAGAAGAAGGACAATTCCCAACTCTTGAAGAGGTTCCTTTTTTCTCGCTTCAAACAAAGATCGTTTTACGTAACTGTGGAATGATTGATCCGGAGAACATTAATGAGTATATTGCTCGTGATGGATACATTGGACTCGCAAATGCTCTTGAAAATATGTCCCCAAAAGATGTTATTCAAGAAGTTATAGATTCTGAATTAAGAGGCCGTGGTGGTGCAGGTTTTCCAACTGGCTTAAAGTGGAAATATACATCAGAAGCAGAAAATGAACAAAAATATGTTGTTTGTAATGCTGATGAAGGTGATCCAGGAGCATACATGGACCGCTCTGTACTTGAAGGAGACCCACACAC
>JAGLCW010000242.1 GCA_023146045.1 Caldisericia bacterium | reverse complement strand
GACTACGTAGTAAAGAAATACAAGAAAAACCACAAAAATATAATAGACGAGTTAAAATCTGTAGGGAATATTGGACTTATTAAAGCAGCCGAAAGATTTGATGACAAAAGAGAGGCTTCGTTTGTTACATATGCAACAATAATAGTTAATGGTGAAATTAAACATTATTTAAGAGATAACAGCGATGTAATTAGGATAACAAGGAAACATTTAGAAGTATACAAAGAAGTTATGAAAATTATTGATCTACACATTGAAGAAAACGGAAATGCTCCATCAACAAAAGAAGTAGCTGAAAGATCAAAGTATAGTGAAAAACAAATCATTGCTGCTATGGTTGCTGCTTATGCAAAATTCCCAGTTTCAATAGATGAGCCAATTATGGTGGATTCAGAAAAAATGGTGTATGGAGATACAATAAGCGAAAAAAGAGATTACCTTGAAGAAAGAATTCAAATGAATACAGTGGATAGGGCAATTATGAAATTGCCTGAAGATGAAAAGCGAAGCATTATATTAAGATATAAATTTGAATTAACTAACAAAGAAATTGCTGAGATGTTACATTTAAAACAATATCATGTTTCAAAATTGGTTAGAAGCGGTTTGAATAAAATGAAGGAGACAATTGAAGAAGATGTAGGAAACAAGAAAATAACAGAAGGTTAAAAGGTAAATGTTTCACGTGAAACATTTACCTTTTAACCTTCTGTTATGAAGCTTAAGAAAGAAGCTTCATTTTCTTTAACATAGATATCAAGATAATAATATCAGAAGGTCTAACTCCTGGAAGTTTTTGAGTTTCTGCTATTGTTTTTGGTTTTTTTTCTATAATACTAATCAAACTATCTTTCGAAAGCATAGTAAGCGCAGAAAAGTCGAAATCCATTGGAAATTTAAAATTTCTGTATTTCTGTATTTTTTTTCGTTCATTTTTTTCTCTTCTTATATATCCCTCATATTTGCTTTCAATTACTAACTCTTCTTTTACATCTTTAGGAAATGAATCAAATTCTTTGCTAATAGCACTTAACATTTTTTCATTCCAATCAGTTCTTTTTAAAATGTCAAAATAAGAATAGCTTTGATGAATTGTTGGGTAAGACATGTTTTGAAGGGTTTCTATTGTTTCTTTGTTTGGATTAATTTTATTCTCTTTAACAAACATTCTTCCTTTTTCTATGGATTCCATTTTTTCGTTAAATATTTTCCATCTTTCATCTGAAACTAGTCCATATTTTCTTCCAATGGGAGTTAATCTTTGATCAGCATTGTCTTCTCTATTTAGCATTCTACACTCAACATGAGAAGGGGTTATTCTATATGGTTCGACTAATTCTTTATTAATCATATCGTCAAGCATAACCCCAATATAAGAAATTTGTCTGCTTGGAATAAATTGTTCTAAGCCTTTAACTTTAGAAGCAGCGTTTATGCCAGCAATAATTCCTTGTGCAGCAGCTTCATCATAACCAGTTGTCCCGTTGATTTGACCAGCTAAAAACAAGTTTTCGAATTTTATTGTTTCAAGGGAAGTTTTAATTTCTGAAGTATGTACCCAGTCATAAGCAATGGCGTAAGCTGGTCTAAACATTTTCACATTTTCTAAACCTTTAATTGTTTTTAATATTTCTAGCTGGAATCTTGGATATATACTCATATTTAATCCAGCTATATACACTTCATCTGTTTTAAAACCTTCTTGCTCTAAGAAAATGGAATGTTTAGCATTTTCTGGGAACCACTGAACCTTCTCCTCAATAGATGGGCAGGTTCTTGGACCGACCTTTGTCATATTTCCTGATTTTGATGGAGAGTATTGTAGATATTTTTTTGTTGTTTCGATTGTTTTTTCATTTGTCCATCCAAGAAAAGAAGATAACTGAGGTTCCCAAATTTTTCTTTTTGTAATGTATGAAAGAGAAATTGGGAAAGATTCTCCTGGCTGCTCAGATAGTTTGGAGTAATCTACACTTTTCTTATCGATTCTAGGCGTAGTTCCAGTGTTAAATCTTCTAACGTCTAGACCAACATTGTGTAGACTGCTGGAAAGTTTACCACCAACTAATTCTCCTCCTCGACCAGCATCATATGAAACCCAACCAACATGAATCTTTCCAGCTAAATGTGTTCCAGTTGTTAGAATAATGCATTTGGCAAAAATATCTTCTTCATGTATATCCTTTACCCCAATACATTTGTTGTGATCAATAATCAACGAATCAATAATTGATTGATACAAAGTTAAGTTAGGTTCTCTTTCTAACAGAAACTTCATGTTGTTACTATAGGCATATTTGTCGCATTGGACTCTCTTTGATCGCAACGCTAAACCTCTTGAAGTATTAAGTACGCGTATTTGAGCAAGAGATTTTTCAGCATTAAGAGCAATTTCTCCGCCTAGGGCATCGATTTCAGCAATAACTTGGCTTTTCCCAGAACCACCGATTGCTGGGTTGCATGGCATCCAAGCAATCGTGTCTAAATTGATTGTAACAAGCGCTGTGTTGCAACCCATACGAGCAGAAGCTAATGCTGCTTCGCAACCTGCGTGTCCAGCTCCAACAACTAAAACATCAAAATGATTCATATGAACTCCTATATCGGTTTACCACCAAGATAAACCTGCTCAGGTATTGTGTCTAAGATTTCATTTCTTGGAATTAAGAATAAATCTTTGTTTAATGTGAAAAAATCTGCGAAAAAACCCTTTTCAATAATCCCTAATGAGGTTTCTTGGAAAAGATGCTCGGCACCTTTTGCTGTGTATGATTCAAAGGCTTCTGCTCTGGGCATAAATTCTTCAGAGTAGTATAGAGTTGAAAAAGGACTTTCAGGTTCTATTGGTGAATCTGTCGAAAGTGAGAAAGAAATGTCTGATGCATACATTTCTCTATATTGATAACCAACACTTTTTAGAAAGGCTGTGTCGAAAAGTGTTTTTGCAGTCTTTAGATCTGAGCGATAAAATGGTGGCTGTATACTTAATCGCAATCTATTTTGTTTCATTATATTTATCTGTTCGGCACTAGCAAATTGAACATGAATCAACCTATGTCGGTTTTTTTGTAACTCAACATTGGATATTCCATATAAAATTTCCTGTAGACCTCTATCACCAATAATATGAATACAGATTTGTAAATTATATTTATTTGCTTCAATGAAAAGTTTGTTAATCTCTTGGCTACTATAGTAACTGACCCCATAATTATTACTATTCAGATAAGGGACAGACATTGATGCTGTTTTACCACCTATAGAGCCATCCATATAGAGTTTAATAGTTTTGTTAAAAAGAAAACCAGATGAGTTGAAATTTTTCTGTAAATTGTTTTTAATGTTACTCCATTGCTTGATTTGACTTAACTTATCAATGCTAATTTTTTCGTACAACCTTAATGGTAAAGAGAAATTTGGGTATGCCTTTAAAAATGATTCTAATCTATTTGGTGTCCAATCTTCACTGTTTACTGTTGTAACTCCAAATTTTGTGTATCTTTTTGCACCCTCTTGTATGCAAAGATTTTCGTATTCAGTGTTTTGCTCTACAGATCTTCTTGCTATAAGCAAAACCTTTTCTTTAATCATTCCTATAGTAATATCTGTTTGGTCAACTTTGTGATATTTTTCTAATTCAAAAACTTGTATTGCTTGAGAGTTAACTGTGCCGATGTGACCACATTTTCGTATCAATAAAATTGGTTGTTTAAACCCGAAAGAATCCAGGATATTTTTATCTGGAGTAAATCCTAGCGTTTCTTCGCTCCAGCCTCTTAATACAATAGTATTTTGTAGTTCTAGTTGGCTTTTTATTACATGATAAAGCTGTTCTTTTGATTTAGTTAATTCCAATGATGGAGTTATATATTTTTCACCAGTTGCCATTAAGTGACAATGAGAATCGATGAATCCTGGATAAACAAACTTTGATGTAATATCAGTAACTATTTCGTTGGAAAAAGGAGACAGTATCCCATGGTCTTGAATGTCGCTAATGACTCCATTAGTGGTTCGTATATCTTGGTTTTTATAAACTCTTATTTTTGGATTATAAACAGTACTTCCTACGAATAACATATTTTACCTTTTTTCAGAGAAATTTCTTTTTAATTGCTTAAAATAAATATGGGTAAAAATGAATGTAAAACAACTTAATAAAATTATAAAATATGGTGAAGATAGTAAAACTGAGTTTAAGCAAATATTTTGCGAAGGCGTTTATAAGACAATTTGCGCTTTCATTAACTCAAATGGTGGTATGATATTTGTTGGAATAGATGACGATGGAGTTGTTGTGGGGTATAATCCAAGTAAAAAATCACTTGATTCTTACAGAGAAGAAACTCTCCAATGGCAAAATGTTTATATTACTGATGAAATAGTAAACGTTGGAAGAAGAAAGCTATTTGTTATCCAAGTTTGTTCTAAAGAGGATATTAACTCAAATTCTACTTTAGCAAAATGGAAAGGGAATCAGTACAAAAGAATTGGTAGTTCCACTAAAGTGTGTAACTAGAAATTATTACTAAAAGAAGACAAAAATGATAAAAGAATTTTATAAAAAAAGAATTAAAGACCAGAACGTGAGATTTCAAGATAGCTCTGCCATATCTGAGTATTTAAGAGAAGAAAATGTAATAGGATTAAGGCTTTATGTAACCGGTTTAATTGGGGTAGCTGGTTCAATAAAAAAGAATTGTGACTTTATGGATCTTGAAAAAAGAGCTCTAAAAAATGCAAAAAAGAATAAATACCCAGTTGATTCTTCAAATGGGTTACAACAAAAAATAATCTACAACTACGAGATATCAAGTGAGAAAAACTACAAAGAAGCTATGGTTACATTTGTTGACGATCTTAAGAGTAAAATGCCAGAATATAATTTTTTTGGACAAATTAGTTTAATTGATAGGGAAGAATCCTTAAAAAACGATATGAGTTTGAATTTACACTACGTCGACCACTACGTTATTATGAATATGAGGTTTTCAAAAGCTGGAGAAACGTGGTCAATTCCATTTACTTATAGAGGTAGGAGATTTTCAAGAGAAGTATTTACTAAAATTGTATCTCAGATATGCGATGCATGTAAAGTAAAAGCTACACCAGTAAAAAAAAGAATGCCTGTACTGTTCTCTTGCTCTAATCGTTCTCCATTCAACCATCTTTTCTGTAACCTAGATGGTAGAAAAGTAGGGGAGGGGTTGTCAAAATTTTCTTTTAAAATGAATCAACAAGTTCTTAATAGTAAGTTTACGCTATTTTGTTCTCATGACATTGAGAATATTATTACACCATTTTTTGACATGGAAGGAAGTGTAGTAAGAACGGAAGATAATCCTTTGTCACCGTTTAGGTATCCTTTAATTAAAAACGGTATTTTTAATGCTCCTTTTTCAGATAAAGTCACAGCAAAAAAATATAATTACCCCATTACAGGAAGTGCTATTGGGGCATACAATGTTCCCCCATTTCCTGGTATTTCTCATTTTCAATTGTCTACAACGCACGAAAAACTTCACGATTTACTATGTGGAGAAAATGGTATACTTGTTATTAATGCATCGAACGTATATTATGGGGTGGATGGCGAATTTTCTTGTATAACAAAGGAAGCTTTTTTAACTAACGGTGATACTTTAATTGGAAAATTACCACCAATAAAGATTTCTACTTCAAGTGAAAATATGTTTGGGTCTGATTATCTAGGGTGCACAAGACATGTGCTTTATCCAATGTACGGGCGAGAATTATTTGGATTCTATTCTAATGTAGAGCTATTATAGGAGGAAGTTATGGATATTTCAAAAATTACAGATGATTTTATTAGAATTTTAAAGCTTGACACAGAGCCAATTGCTGTGAAACTATTAAAGAATAAAGGTGATGCAAGATCTGGAATTGTTAAAAAACAAATCAATGTTTGTCAATTAGTTGCAAACGCAAGACATCAACAACGTACATCTACTGGTGTGCCAGAGCATATGGTATGTTCTCTTGGTGCAGCAGCCTTAGGGTTAATAAAAACTCCAGAAGCGTTTGTTGATGGAACAGCTGCGGTTAATATATATACTAAAACCAAGGAAGCAGGGAAAGAATTTTTTAAAAATACATATAAAATTGGAGACTCTGGTAAAAAATTTGAAGCAACAGAAATTGGGCCACTTAGAAAACATGAAGATTTTGATGTGTTTGTCGTATATGTAAATCCTGGTCAAGCACTTGGCTTAATACATGCTAATTCATTTTTAGATGGGTCAATGATGAAAGCTGACACAGTAGCCGAGGGTGCACTATGTTCGGCAATAGGGTTTGCATTTGGTGAGCAAAAGCCAATTATTGGGTTTCCATGTGCCGGAGATAGAAGATTCGCTTCAACTCAGCATTCTGAGCTTGTATTTGCTGCACCAATGAAAGAATTAAGTAGAATGCATGATTCGTTGTTGGAACTGTTTAAACTCGGACCGATTTACCCAGTTCCTCCAATGGTAGACTATGAAACAAGAATGTCAAGACGGTATACTATAAGTGAAAAAGACCTCATTTGATATTTGAAATATTTGGGATAGTCCTGTTTTTGTTTCTTGGGATTTGGTTTTTCTCTTTTTCATACTATTTACAAAAAGGGAAAATTAAAATCATGAATAGCTTGTACTATATTTCAATGATTGTTTTATTAATCCTATTTTTAGCATTACAGTCTAAAAAAACATTTCTAGCTACACCTTTTGATTTAGGATCATGGAAATTTTGGGTTGGTATTGTTTCGATTGTAGTTTACGGCTTTATTGTTCCAATTTTTTCTAAGGAATTTTTTGTTTTACAAATTTCTGAAGAAGATTTCTACTCAATTTTATGTAATTACTTAAAAGACAATTACATTATATACAAAGCTAATACAACAAATGGCATTCCAATTTCTGAAGAAGATTCAATTATGACATGGTACTATATTCATTCTTCAAAAACTGGGTACGTTAAATCAAAAAAACTAGATCATTATACAAAGGCAAAGGCATACTTTTCTAAGAGAATACATGTATGTGAAACTCGATACTCATATCAGAGGTATTTGTTTCTAGTTTTAAGCATTTTTATTTTAATTATTGGGTTAGTAAAAATTTTTCAACTAACGTTTTAGGAGAAACATATGATATTTAGCTACAGTCTATGGGTTGCAATTGTTGCTCATGTTGTTGCGCAATCATTGAAGCCAGTTTTTGAAAAGTGGAAAAATGGAGATTGGGATTGGTCATTGCTTTTTAGTTCTGGTAAGTTGCCAAGTTCACACACAGCTACAGTAACTGCACTAGCTTTGAGAATAGGAATAGATTGGGGTTTCAATTCTGTTGGATTTGCTATAAGCTTTATTTTTGGATCGATTGTAATAGCAGATGCAACTGGAGTAAGGCAAGAAGTTGGTAAACATGCAAAGTATATCAATGAACATATTAAAAATGGTAAGATTATGGAAGTAATTGCAATAAGTGAAATGAAAGAATTAGTTGGACATACATTAGGTGAGGTACTCGGTGGTTTAATTGTTGGAATTACAATAGTGGCAATTTCTCTTCTTTTTTCAAATCCATACTAGAACCAGAAATTGGGAAAATGAAAAAAATAGAATCACCAAGATATTCTTTCTTGTGTGTGAATTTAACATTGTGCGATGTAAATACTTGGTTTATAATCCATGAGTATCCCGAGTTAGTATTTTGATGTACTTTATCTTTATTGGTGTAAACTTCTGGAGAATTATTGTAAATGATTCTGACTACAAGCTGAACGCCATTCTGATGTAGACTAGAGCTAATATTGACAGTACTACTCTGGTTTTTTTTGATCTCTTCGCAAAGTATTGCTAACAGAGCGAATTCAATTTTCGAAGAATCAACATAAACATATGGAAGATTGCTTTGTAACCGTAAGGAAAATTTGTCTGAGGGGTAATCAGTGAACATAGACAATACATGCTTAATTATTGTATCTAATTTTACTTCTTTTAGTACGAATGGTTCGTTTGACTGAATATCAATAAACCCTTTCATTTGTTCAAATTCTCTATTCAACTTGTTGGATGTTAACATGGTATCGTTGACATATGGTTGATCATTAGAAGCTTGAGTTAATTTGTAATGCAAACTTTTAATATTGTTGGACATTTCATGTATTAGTTTTTTAGTCCATATTTTTTGTTCTGAATTACTAAGACTCTGTTTTTTTATATATTCAGCAATGCGAACTAAATGTCCTTTACTTTTCTTGTGGTTATAGTTTAAAGGAAGAATCTTTTCTTTTTCAAGAATTATGTCTCCATTTTTACAAATTTCTTCGTGCTCATTAAAATACGTAAAACCTAGTTTTGTGTATAAACTAATATCTTTTCTAGAGTGTATGCGGTACTGTTTTGGAAGAATATTTGCAGATTCACCAAGTAAAGTATTTTCCTTTTTGTTGGTTCTTCTCAACATACTTGGGTTTGCATAGACTATCGTTCCCTTTGAATTTGTAATCAATATTGAGTTTGAACTTTTATCAAGCACCGACTGGAGAATATATGCTTTTTCTTCAGCTTTTTTAGTGTTGGTGTATTCATGAAGCATGTAAAGAATACTCGGTTCGTGTTTCTCAGTTTTTGGGAAATGCGAGATAGTTAAAAAGCATTCACGTTTTTGATTTAGTGATGTTATCGTTACTGGTATGTTTGAAAAGGCTGTAGATTTATTGACAACATCTTCTGCATGCTTGTGAAGCGTGTGGAGTTTTTTTGAATGAATGAAATCGTAGATAGACATATCAGCTAATTTTGAATTTGTTTTAGTGATAAAATGTTTGAATGATGTATTTGAAAACTTTATCACACCTTCTTTTGTACAAATAGCTATAGGTAAATCAACATATGAAAAAATATTTACAAGAAATAATGAATCCTGTATATGCCTATATTCGGAGATATCTGTAAAAAAGCTAACTACGCTTGGTAGCATATTTATAGAATTGGTTGGAATAATATAGTCAAACCCAGTTTCAAGAGCCATTCTTTTTCTGAATGGAGTTATGTTGTTTTCTATTAGAATAGCTATTGTTCGGAAGAAATTTGGAAACGTTCTTAGCATTGAGACTTGAGAAAAAACAAGTTCTAGATCTTCTATTGGACGGAAGAAAATTATAATATCTGGGTTTAGCTTGAGCAATTCTGCTTGTGAGAAATTATCTAGAAAATGTATCTTGTAAGAATAGGATTCAATTAAAAAACTAATATGTTCTATTTTGCTCCTTTCTAGATTCAATACAATAATTGTTGGTTTTAAGTCTGAAAACACAGTTTATGCCAATCTATATGTCGAACTTTATTCCCTGTGCTAGGGGCAACTCAGTGCTGTAGTTTATAGTGTTCGTTTGTCTTCTCATATAACTTTTCCATGCATCTGAACCAGATTCTCTTCCTCCTCCGGTTTCTTTTTCGCCTCCAAATGCTCCTCCAATTTCAGCTCCACTTGTTCCAATGTTTACATTTGCTATTCCGCAATCAGAACCAGCGTGAGATAAAAATTTCTCAGCTAGTTGGATATTATTTGTAAATATTGAAGAACTTAATCCTTGTGGTACGTCGTTGTGAATTGAAATAGCTTCATCAAAGCTTGAATACTCAATAATGTAAAGAAGAGGTGCGAATGTTTCTTTTTGAATAATTTTGAAATTGCTTTTTACGCTAGCAATACACGGAATAACATAGCAGGATTTTTCTTTATCTTCTTCTGAATATGTCGTTCCTCCATATAAAACTGATCCACCTTCTTTTTTGACTTGAATAATTGCATCAAACATGTTTTTACAAGCTTGTTGATCAATTAATGGACCGACGATTGTACTATATTTTAATGGGTTGCCAATTATTATCTGTTTATAGGCATTAATTAGTTTTTTTGTAAAATCTTCTCTGATATTTTTATGGATGATTATTCTTCTTGTAGATGTGCATCTTTGACCGGCTGTCCCAACCGCTCCAA
This sequence comes from Caldisericia bacterium, assembly GCA_023146045.1. Classification (GTDB taxonomy): domain Bacteria; phylum Caldisericota; class Caldisericia; order UBA6126; family UBA6126; genus JAGLCW01. The sequence goes on along the minus strand of JAGLCW010000242.1, from coordinate 565 downwards.
ACAAAGTTGCTCGTATCGCCATATCAATGTTTGCATCCTCTGTAATTATTATTGCGTTATTTCCACCTAACTCTAAAGTTGTTCTCCCAAGTCGTTTTCCTACGGTTTCTCCAATGATTTTCCCCATTTTTGTGCTTCCAGTAGCACTAATAAGAGGAATTCGTTTGTCATTGGTCATGAGTTCACCAATTTCAGAGCCTTTACCAATAATCAAATTATATACACCATTTATGTTGTATTTTGTTAGAACAGGATTAATAATATTCTGAATTGCTATGCTACATAGTGGGGCTTTTGAGCTTGGTTTCCATATTAAAACATCACCACAAACAGAAGCTAGCAAAGCGTTCCACGCCCAAACTGCAACAGGAAAATTAAAAGAAGTGATTATTCCTACAATTCCTAATGGATGATACTGGTCGTACATTCTATGCTTCGGTCTTTCACTGTGCATCGTAGATCCATATAGCATACGACTTTGCCCAAGTGAAAAATCTGCTATATCAATCATTTCTTGAACTTCTCCAAGACCTTCTGGTAATATTTTTCCCATTTCTAGTGTAAC
>JAGLCW010000241.1 GCA_023146045.1 Caldisericia bacterium | reverse complement strand
AGTTTTGCAACAGATCCATCGGCATAAAAAAGTTTGCAATTGAAAAGCTTTACTTTCATTTTCCCGTCATCTAGTGGATCAAAAACCAATTTAGCAATTCTTACATAAGATCCACTTACGCCCTCTTGTTGACCTTTTTCGGCATATCTAAACAAACTTACTTTACCGTAACCGTCTTCACCATCGTCAATTTCTTCATCAATTTCTACATCGGCCCCATCAGAACCAAGGAAGTCGGCATCTTCTACACCATCGCATGAAAGTTTTTCACCATTGTAAGTAAATTCAAACTCAATTCCAATAACATCTTTAGCCTCTTTAACAACTAGAAATATTTCGAATAATTCGTCAACTGAAAGGATTTTTTCAACTGACCCGATTAATGTTCCTGGTTTTGGAACAATTGACTCAACAACTTCCATATCTTTTTTTGCTTCATATGTGTCAAAAAAATATTCAATTTGGTTGCCTTTGTATGTCCAATTCTTAATCATCACTTCAATATGGTATTTACCTTCAGCTAAAATAAAGTCTCCTTGTTCATTCCTACCGTTCCATTTAAACTGGTAATACCCAATCAACATAGAACTGAATGATGCAATTGTTCCCCAGTTTTCACCATAGTCATCAACGATGCTAAAAGTAATGGTACCGTAATTTGAATAAGCACAACCACCAGAATAACCATTCCAGTTCTGTTCAGTACCTGAATTTAAAGAAAAAGAAATAGAAACATCTTTTGTTGATTCTTCTTCAGAAAAAACAAGTTCTTCTGGTTCAACAACAATATCTGATATTGCTAAAACTTCTTTTGATGGCTTATCTCTATAAACAATAAATGGAACATGCATATCGCCAGCTTTAATAATTCCCTCATATAAAGAATGTTGCATTGATTCTCTATCTACATTAAAACTCACATTAATTACCCCGGATTGACCAGCAGGCAACGACAAAGTTTCTTTGCTTAAAATTAACTCAACTGGTGACTCTTCACTTTCTAGCAAGAATATTTCGTATGAAATATCTAGCGAGATTTCCTTTTTTTGTGTACTGGTAAAAGTAAGTTTTACTGGGCTAGAAGAGCTACTTTGATACGGAAGTATCTCATTGTCTTTTACTACCATTGCAGGGGGGTTTATAAACGCTTTTGTCGTAATAGCTTTATCTAGTCTTGCCTGTCCGGCGCCTTGTAATGAAAACGTAACTGGTAATCCATTGTCTTCATTTATCAACATGTCTGCAGTATTCATAAATGCTGACTTAATTTGTTGATTAGTCCATTTTGGCCTAACATCTTTTAGTAATGCTACTAAACCTGCCATTACAGGAGAAGCCATTGAAGTTCCACTTGCTAATCCATAAGAGTTTCTCGGGACTGTTGAAAGAATATTTGTTCCAGGGGTTGCTATTTCAGGTTTAAACCAACCATCAGATCCGGAACCTTGTGAAGAAAAGGTTGCAATAGTTGACCCAGCACTACCAGAAAATATTGCACTAACCTTATCTGATTCATTTTCTTCATTCTCTATTTCTGCTATTATCCACTGTCCGTCTTTTTTAAGTATTGTACATGTTGGAATTAATTCAACACTTTCTGGATCTTCTTTATCTATAATCAAAGATGCTTTCATCTTATCACCACTAGTATGATTATAAATAATTAGTCCAGCAGCATCAGCATCTCTTGCATTGTCTAACTTTTTCCTAAATGAAAGTGCCTTTGCTCCAATGGGTCCTCTTTGAACAATAGCAATTTTTCCGTATAACTTCTTCCCTTCAAAGTCTTCTGAAAAACCATACCCACAATTTACTATTTCTGCATCAGATATTTCTTTAGAAAAAGAAGGGGAATATTGAGCTAAAAGTGCACTAATTTTTTTAGTTTTTTCGCCAGATTTAACAGTAAAAGCAACAGAAGACCTGTCATCCGTTGCGGCAACACAAAAACATGTATCAATAGTCCCAGGTGAACCAATAGCATATTTTTGCTTTTTACCTCTTGATCCGTCATTGCTCGCTGCAACAACAACCATTACTCCAGCTTCATTTGCATTTCTCATGCTGTTTGCATAATAGTTACTCACAGTAGCAGCATCGCCACTTTCATGTCCAAGAGATAAATTAATAACGTCACATTTATCTTTCACAGACCGTTCTACAGCCTGAACAATATGTTGAGTATTTGCTCCAGGAGAAGATGACGAAAAAACCTTATATATGTATAAATATGCTTCTGGTGCCATTCCTACTGCCACTCTATTGCTATTAGATCTACCGGCAATAATACCAGCCACGTGAGTACCGTGTCCTACTTTATCGTTAAAATCTTTATCTCCATCACCGAAGTCATGTCCACCTTTAACTCTTTTTTGAAAATCTTCATGAGTTGTGTCCAGTCCGGTATCAAGAATTCCAACTTTAACTCCTTGACCTTTTGTTTCACGATTCTCTGCTATGCCTTTCCAGGCGTCTAAAACATGTGTGGTTTGAGCTGCATTATACCGAGTTGGAAAAAATACTTTTTCGTTGGATACAATTTCTTTAACTCCTGGTATAGATAAAAGTTTTTCGATATCAGTTCCTTTAATATCTATTGAAATAGAGTTTGTGATAATGCTACAAGATTCATTTTTATCTATGAAGCTTATGCCATTTTTTTTAAGCTTATTAATAAATTCTTTCTGCTGATCAATTACAAACGGTTGAAATGAATAGTCTATGGAATCTTTTTCAAATTGAGGTTTATAAAAAGATGACTTTATTGCAGAATTAGTGCTTTCTATCACACAAGGCTGGTCTAGCTCAACAATAACTGGAACTAACGATGTTGAATTCATTTTTTCTGATACAGAAGAATCTACAACAATGGATTCAGATGCGTAAACACTCTGCACAGACAATATTCCAGATACTATTAAACTAAAAACTAAAGTGCATGTGATCAAAATTTGTTTCATGTATAAACCTTCCTACGGTATGTATTAGCTACTTTAAATATTCTGTTCCAAATATACCCAAATCTCTTGCATCTATGCAATGATCTTGGTTAAAATCGCATTCTTCTTTATATTCTTCTTGACCCCATATAAACCCAAAACATTTACTGAATTCAATAAAATCATATTTATCTACTTTTCTATCTTTATTTAAGTCACAAAGGTAGAAAGTACTTCTTTTTGTTCCCTTGACAACGGGGTAATATGCCTTTATTCTTCCAGTTTCAATTCCAGATCTAAACAGAAATCCATCTTTAAGGTCAAATTCCAATGGTTTACCACTTCCAACAACAGTAAAATTAATCGATAGTGTATGGAAGTTTTTACCTGTCCAACTCTGATCTGCTTGGACAAAAGAACATACAATTATTCCATGATCTTTATCATAATCCACAACTATTTCTTCTTCTTTTAGATCAACAATATCGAATCCTGCTTCAACTCCAAGAAAATTTAACAATTTAGGGTCATATCTGTATGTAAATCTTGCCCCGTTAACCCCTTCAGCATCTTCAAGAATAAAATCCATTTTCATGTCCGTACCTGCTTTGTACAAACGTTTTGAAGAAATAATTAAATCTTCTGGCTGAGCTACTGGCGAATCATTTACTTCAAATTCAACCAAATCTCTATCTTCTTTAAAAGAGTCATAAGACACTTCATATGATAGTTCGCTGTTTTTGTATACAAATCCATCTAACGTAATACGCAAATAATAATTACCATCAAATAATGCATATTTTCCATTTTCCGTTTTACCGTCCCAAGTAAATGTATAGTAATCTCCTGCTAATAAAGACGAAGGAGTATCGATTAATGCCCATTCTTGACCAGATTCGTCTACTAGTGATACGAAAATATTTGCAAAATTATTGTAATTCGTTTCACCATCAATACTTTGTTCAGTTCCAGAATGGAGATAAAAACCAATTTGAAGGTCTTCTACTTCCTTTTCTTTCGAATAAGACCAATTTCTTGGTTCAATACTTATATTTGTTACTGGTGATTTTATTAAAGAAACTGAGTCTGGATAAATTATAAAAGGAACATGCAAATTATCAACTTCATCAGACTTATTAAACCATATCAATCCGTCGTAATGATCTCTTTGAGTATTCTCTTCACTTGTAAATTGCACTGTAAATGTTTTAGTCTCACCAGGGTTTAATGTAAATTTGCAAGGAATAATTTCACATGTTACCGGAATGCTTTCGCCAGGAATTATTTTAAACATTTCGTAGGATACATCGTAGTTTACAGATTTATCTGAATTACTAACTATTGTAAACTCGACAGGTTCGTCTGCTGAAAGATCACCAGGCTGTATAATTTCTGATTGAATCAATAAGGCTTGAGGATCTAAAAATGCAGGTGTACTTATAGCTTTTTCTAATCTAGCTTCTCCAGCACCTTGCATAGACAAAGCTATAGGGTGTTTAGTTATCTGGTTAACAAGTACCTCTGATGTATTCATAAAAGCAGATTTTATCTGCATTAAATTCCAGTCTGGATGAACCTCTTTTAATATTGCCGCAAGACCAGTAACAACTGGAGCAGACATTGAAGTCCCACCTGCTTTTTGATAACTATTCAAAGGAAAACACGACAAAATTGCAGTTCCAGGAGCTGTAATTTCTGGCTTAAAATATCCATCAGTTGTTGGTCCAGAAGAAGAAAATGTAGCAATGGTCATTTTCCTTCCTTCTTTCATTGTTAAAGATGGAAGATTTTTACAGTTTTCTCTAAGCCATATGCCGTCTGTTTTAGCAACCATACATATAGGTATAGTCGCAACATCATCCACGTTTTCGCCAGCTACAATAAGGGAAGGAGTAATTCGTCCTGCGCTGTGATTATATAGTATTACAGCAACTGCTCCTTTTTTCATAGCATTTTCCATTTTCATTCGAAATGTCATTTCTCCTCGCTCTATAAGAGCAATTTTGCCTCTAACTGAATCTGAAATTTCTTCAGGTTTACCAATTCCACATGGAACCATTTCAATCTCTAAAATATCATTTGTAAATGGTTTGCAATGCGGAGACAGGTTAAAATCTATATCTCTCTCTTCTTCATTTAAAGATGCACAAAATGTTTCAAATGGTCTATCGTTAGAAGCTGCAACACTGAAAAATTCATAAGTACTTGCTGGTGAACCAGTAGAATACGTTAATCTTGGACCACGTGTTCCATCGTTCCCAGCTGATGCTACAACAAAAAATTTCCCGCTATCGATTGCTTCTTGTACGTTTTCTGTTAAAGATGTAAAATAACTGGATCCTTTTGCAGACCCACCTTTGTGCCCAAGTGACATGTTGATAATGTCACAACCATCTTGAAATGCCTGGTCTATTGCGACAAGTACATTTCTGGCACCAGATTTTGTTTTTGTAAAAACTTTATAGATATAAAATTCTACGTCTGGAGCCATTCCAACATATTCATCGTGGACAAAAGAACTCCCACCAATTATTCCAGCAACATGAGTTCCATGCCCATGTCCATGCATTCCAATTGGTAAATCGTCATTCCAGTCACCATCTTTATCTTCAGAAAAATCCTCTCCACTTATGACTCTAGTTTGTAATATATATCCATTTTCATCTTCCATTTCAGAGTCTTCAAAAGTATTACTAAAATCTTGATGTGTTCTGTCAAGCCCTGAATCTAGAACCCCAACAGTAACACCTTCACCAGTATAATCGTATTTTTCTCTAAGTTGATATGCTTGAGTAGTTTGAGATGCAATTGATCTGGTTGGGTAAAATTCAATCCTATTGTCATATATAAATTTTACATTTGGACTTTCTGATAATTTTTCGATATCCTCACCGCGAACAATAGCAGTAATGGCATTCATCACATGTGTAATGTTCATTTCTTTTACAATGCTAATACCAATATTTTTTTGTATGTTTACAAAAGCATTTTGTGCATTAAATAATTTTTGCTCATACCTTTCGTTGTAATCCTCTGAATTTTCTTTTGCTAATGAAAATATTCTATCTAAACTATTCCTGTAGGAGCATTTTGAATTAAATTCAATTACAACAGGGATCAAACTTTTTGAATTTTGAATATCTTTTAAAAATTCATAGCTAATTTTTTGCTCAGATGCATGCGTGGTTGGAACGGAAAAACTATACAAAGAAAGTAAACCGACAAGAATAAAAATAACAAATTTTTCTTTCTTCATTTTTGCTCCTTAATAAAAAACTCTTACGAATAGTATATGTAAAAGCTGATATACCAGTTACAAATTTGTAAACAAACTTGAATATAATTATTGTGTTAAGTTAAAATAAACATCTGAGGAGACCTTCTTTGCTAACATCAATGCTCCTGTAGATGTTGATAGAATCAATTCCTCTGAATTTATCAGGGCATTTTGAATATTTACTAATTTAATTTTTGTTAATTTGCTTACAATTTCTTTAATATCTCCGATAAAATCAAAATTTATATAGTTTTGAGTATCTTCATAAAAATGCATGCAGTCTGACAGTATTGTTTGGGCATCAAAAATAAACTCCATCAATTCGTCTTTGTCGGTTTTTTTTGAAAAAATCAAATTAACATTTTTCCCAAGCAACAAAGAAATAAATATCTTGCAGTTTTCATGTCTTCTTTCAAAATTTTCTTTGTTGCACAAAAAAATAGCTCTTTTGCAACTACCAATGGCTAAAGAAGATATTAAATCAATATCATTTAATTCTTCATCTTGAATTATTTTTTTTATTTCTATTTTTGTGTATGGTTTAAATCTAAGCTTAATAGCTCTTGATTGAATCGTTTTGATAACCATTTCTGGTCTTTTTGAGGTAAGAATGAAGCTAGTAGAAGAATTAGGTTCTTCTAGTATTTTTAACAAAGCATTTGCAGCTTCAATAGTAAGTTTATCAATATCGTTCACGATGAGAATTTTTCTTTTGTTATTTACTGGTTGTAATAATGAATAATCTTGTATTTCTTTTACCGTTTTTAATTTAATTGAGTTTCCGTCAACATTTATCTCTCGGAAATCTGGGTTTGAATTTGATTTGATGGTTAAACAAGATTGGCATTTTCCACAAGATAAATTGTTAATTTTATTCATACACAGCCAGTCTTCTGCAAAATTCTCAGCAAAAAATGTTTTCCCAGTTCCAGAAGTTCCCAAAAACAATAATGTGTCTGGTAAGTTTTCTTTTATCATATACCGATTAAGTGCTTCTCTTACTGAATCTTGACCGATTAATATGCTTTTAAAACTCATTAGAACTTTTTATAATCTTCAAGATTTATTACAAACACTTGTGCACCACCAACAGTAATCTTAACTGGGAGAGAATATCCAGGATTTCCCTCAAGAATATTAAGTGGTAAATTTTCTATAAACCTTTGTCTACTTTTGCAATTTTGTTTAATAATGCTCAGGTAGTGATCTAAAAATTTATCTTCAATGGCTGACAAAGTAATCGTATTGTGTAGTTCAAGAAAACCACCAGTGCTTCTCAGTTTTGTAATTTTAAAGCCTTCATTAATCAATATTTCAACAACTTTTTTTGTATCTTCTTCTTGAATAATTGCCACGACTAGCTTCACTGCAAATCACCTCCGAAAATTCAGTAATGTTTTTTTAATTGAGGAAAAAGTTTCTTCAATTGATTTCTCACCATTAATTAATTCATAGTTAAGAGCTTTAGATTTAATCCTATTGAGATATCTTTGACGAACGCTTTTTAGAAAATCAAAATTTTCGAAACAGTCTGTCTCTACTCTATTTTTTATTCTTTTTAGCGCAATGTCAACAGATACATCAATAAAAAACACAATATCTGGTTGAATGAAATTGAGTGATAGAGAATTTATTTCTAAAATTGCTTTTTCAAGAGCCTTTGTTCTTCCTTGATATGCAATTGTGGAATCAATAAACCTATCGCATAAAACGTGATTTCTGGCATCTAGTTGCCTCTGTATCCAATTTGCATGTTCAACTCTATCGGCTGAAAATAAAAATAGTTGAGTGAGTGGTGAAAATTGAACATTTTCTTCTTTAATAGAATTTCTGATTAACACCCCAATAGCACCATCTGTTGGTTCTTTTGTACATACATTAGCTTCATTTAAACTGCTTAAATATTTACTCAATTTTCTGATTTGTGTAGATTTCCCGCATCCATCAATTCCCTCAAATACGATGAAAAGTTTATTTTTATTCATTTTAAGATGAGAAAACAAATATTGGGATAATTTTATTTCCCAAGATATTCTTTGAAGAACCTCTTAGTACTGCTTGAAAAATATTCTCCCCACTATTTATTGGTGAATAATAGTACCTGTATGGATACTGGTTTAAAACAGCAACTAAGGATCCGTTTACATAAAGTTCGATACTAGCTGCCTGTGGATCCCATACCGTAAACTCAATTACTGTTGTGGAACCAAAAGACACTTTTTGAGAGGAGAACGACACAGAAAAATCTCCCGTATCAGATATTGCAGGTTTTTGGAAAGAACTCGCCGGTTCTGGTGGTTTTGAAGGTTCTGGTGAAGGTTCATCTTTTGGTGGTTTTGAAGGTTCTGGTTTGCTAGGTTGCTTATCTGGATTCTTTTCTGGTTCTCTATTTTTTTCAGAATTATTACTTTTTTCATTTTTATCATCAGGCTTTTTGTCGATTTTCTTGTCTTTTTCCTCATCTTTCTTGTCTTTCCCATTCTCTTTTTTATCTTCCTCTGCTTTGGGTGGTGGTGGATGCTTTCTTAAGCAATACGATGGAAACAACCCATTAATTCTTGTTTCAACATGATAATAACAAGTTCTATTTGCTCTTAGACCAGTTTCATTACAAACTCGAATTGAAACAATCCCTTCAGGTTTGCTCCATCGTTCATTTTGCAACTTTAATGGAAAAGTAGGTTTGTATACTTTTTGAATAATGCTTTTGAAAATCTTACCTGCAAATTCAGATCCGTAATTTCTTATATACGAAAGATCGACTTCTTTTGAATCTGATCCAATGTAAACAGCCATAGATATTCCTTTTGTAAACCCAACAAACCACCCATCTTTGTAGTTTTCTGTTGTTCCTGTTTTACCAGCCATATGTATTCCTGGCACCCTTAGCGAAGAAGCTGTACCACCAGGAGAAATAGGAGTTTGCAAAAGCTGTGTCATCAACCATGCTGCTTGAGGAGAAAGGGCTTGTGTTTTTTCAATTTTACGCTCATAAATAGCTTTTTTTGAACCCCGCTTTTCAATTCTTAAAATTGATACAGGTTTAACGTGTTCTCCATTGTTTGATATAGTGCCAAATGCAGATGCCATATCTAATGGTCTTACGTCTACGCTACCAAGGGCAATAGATGGAACTGGTAGTAGCTTGGTTTCAATTCCCATCCCATAAGCGTAATCTAAAACTTTTTCTATGCCTACCTTCAAGAGTGTTTTCACGGCTACGATGTTTGATGATATTTGAATTGCTCTACGTATTGTCATTGGACCAAAATAACCACCAGACCATTCTTTTGGAGCCCATCCATCAATGTTAATGTACTCACTAACTTCTCGAGACTCTGGAGCAACTACGCCGGTGTCTAAAGCAGCAGAATAAGGAAAAACTTTAAAGCTTGATCCTGGTTGTCTTAACGCCAATGCTCTATTAAATTTTGTATTTTCGTAATCTCTTCCACCTACCATCGCTAATATTTCCCCAGTGGAGGGGGCTAGAGCTACAACGGCACCTTGTGGCTGAAGAACTTCTAATGAATCTATTTTGTCTGTTGGTAGTTTTCCTGATTTTTCAGCACTTGTTAAAACTTCGTTCAATGAATTCCAGCATGCTTCTTGAACAGGTTTCGAAATAGTAGTGTATATGCGAAGTCCACCCATGTAAAGCTCTTCAGATGAAAGCTGATTTATTACTTGTTCTTCTATGTAATCAATAAAATAATCAATACCATTCAACAGAAGTACATTGTTGTTGGAAATACTGTTACCTTCAAATACAGTAATTTTAGCATTGTAAGCCTCTTCAGCTTCTTGTTCATTGATGAATCCGTTTTTCACCATTTTTTCTAAAACAAACATTTGTCTTACTTTTACATCTTCAAAAGTTCTATAAATACTTAGCGTAGAAGGAGATGGAAGAACTGCTGTTAAAAGAGATGCTTCAGCTAAGTTAATTTCACTAGCATTTTTATTGAAATACTTCCTTGATGCGGTTTCTATACCGTAACACCCTTCACCAAAATAACATTGATTAATATACATTTCAAGAATTTCAGTTTTTCTGAAAACTTCTTCAATTCTCATTGAGAGAATTATTTCTTTCAGTTTTCTTGTGTACGTTTTTTCTTGAGTCAAAAATACATTTCTAGCCAGTTGTTGAGTTAGTGTTGACCCCCCTTGAGCTAAATCTCCTTGTAGAAAATTTACATACAAAGCTCTTAAAACTGCTTTAAAATCTACACCTTCATGTAAGTAAAATCGCTCATCTTCAGAAGCAACAATAGCTTTTTGGATTGGATTTGAAATTTCATTTAATGAAACATAAATTCTTTGTTCCGTAAGAAACAAAACTTGGAGTAAGTTACCATCTCTATCGAATACCCTAGAAGACTCTTCTCTTTTTATCACTATATCTTCTGGTTTTGGAAGCTCTTGTGAATACTGGGAATACAATGTATATAGAAAAAATAGACCTGAAGATACGCAGATTAAGATAAAAAGTGTAAAGAATACAATAACTTTTTTAAAAGCACTTGTTCTTTTTCTATGAAGTATAGCCTTGTAGTTGTTACTTGGAAATATTAACATTCAAATCAATCTGGTATATAAATTCTTCGCCATTTCTAAGGACAATCATAATTTTATTTTCTCCATTAACCTTTGGCATCCATTCGTAAAACCATGGAGAGCTCCTTATAATTGCTTTGCGTTTATTGTTTATATACACTTCGACCACATTTCCAAAATCATTATTAATGGTAAAGTGAATTTCTATTGGCTTACCTACGGTTTTTTTTGGATTTCCGTCCAATATTCCAGTTACTAGCTCAACCTTTAGTGGAACATTATGTTCGTCACAAATTTCCGTTGGCTCTGTTCCTTTGAGAAATCTTTTGTCCATAGGGTCTGGACACCATTGATTTGCTATTTTACCAGTTTTAGGACAAATTTTTAAAAAAACAAATTCCTCTCGGTGAACAGAGCAATAGTAAGATGGGGCATAACCAGTTCTGTACCTACTTACAATTCTATCTTCTTCTGGACAAAAATCTGTGGCTAACAACCCGCTTGTTTTACATATCAATACGGAAACAATTTCATCATTTGTTTTTAAAAACTCTGTTTCTTTAATGTAGATTGGAGAAGTCCAACTATTTTCTTTTTGCTTTTTGCTTAATTCTCTTAGAAATTCCTTAACTATTGGAGCTGCAAATGAAGAACCCCAAATACGAGCGTTTGGAACTTTTACCTCGGCACTGTCTCTCCCAACCCACGAGCAAGCAACAATATCTGGGGTATACCCAGTAAACCAACCACTTAAAAAGTCTTGTGCTGTTCCAGTTTTACCAGCAGCCTGGAACGGTAACATGCCGCCGGGGGTGTACCGAAAAACTGACTGCAATAAATCATTCACAAGTATTGACGTGCTTTGCTGTACTACTTGAAGTGGTTCATTCTTGTAAACAAACAATTTTCTATCAGAGTGTGTGGTAATTTTTGTTATGCTTATTGGGTTAACTTTGTAACCTTCATTTGCCATTACGCCGAAAGCTGTTGCCATTTCGATTGGGCTTACTTCAAGACTGCCGATTGCCATGGATGGAACTGCAAGAATTGGTCGTTGTACACCCATTTTTTCTGCATAATAAGCAACTCGCCCCCATCCTGCCCATTGGGCAACTCTTATTGCACAAATATTTGATGATTTTATCAAAGCATTGCGTGCAGATAAAGATCCAAAAAAAGTATCTCCATCTGTCCATTCTTCTGGAGTCCAAACGTTTTCATGATCTTGCATGCTGAACGTTTCACTTGTTATCATTGTTCCAGTTCCACATGCACCAGCTTCAATTGCAGCAGTATAGTCAAAAAGCTTAAACAAAGAGCCTGGCTGCCTAAAAGCTGTGCACCTATTGAATTTGGTGTTTGCGTAGTCTCTTCCGCCAATCATTGCTAAAATTTCACCCGTGTCAGGTTTCATTATTACAATTTGACCTTGAGGTTGTACAACGTCAAATGGGTCTTTTAAAGAAGGGTCAAATCTTTTCTTCTCTTCTGCATTTGAAAATATTTTCCTCATTGCATCATCTGCAATGTTTTGCACTTCAAGGTCGAGTGTTGTATAAATCTTTAACCCATCATGCAATAAAGCTTTTTCGCCTTCTGGAAACAACTTTTGAATTTCTTCTCTGATATAGTCTACAAAATAATATTTTGAATCAGTTTTTGTTTCTGTTGAAAACATACCAAGATACACAATATTTGGTTCTTGTTTATCAACTTGCACTTTTTCTTGACTAATTCCATTGATATATGCTTCGTCGTATTGCTCTTTTGTGATGAAATTGTTTCTAAGCATTTTTTCTAGTACTAGATTCCCCCTAGCCATTGCTTTTTCTGGATTGTACCACGGGGATCTTATGGATGGAGCATCTAAAGTACCAGCTATAATCGCTGCCTCACTTAAAGAAACATCTTTAATGTGTTTTCCAAAAAAATTTCTAGCAGTTGTTTCTATACCAAAACACCTTCCAGCAGGACTTGGACCAAAATACTGATAGTTCATAAATGATTCAAGAATTTCTTCTTTTGTATATTTTTCTTCTAGCTCCATAGCCAAAAGAATCTCTCGAAATTTTCTTGTATAGGATTCCTCAAGATCTAAAAATAAATCCCTAGCAAGCTGCTGTGTGATTGTGCTACCACCCTGAACGATAGCTCTTTCCTTAATATTAAAAACCACTGCTCTAGCCATTCCTACTGGATCATATCCCTTGTGAGAGAAAAATCTTTCATCTTCAGAAGCAACAATGGCTTTTTGGATTAATTCTGAAGTTTCTGTTATTGGGATATTTACTCTATACTCATCTAACTGAACACTTGCGATAAATCTTCCTTGCCTATCAAATATTTGAGAGGCGACTGGTGGATTTTCTGCAATATCAGAAATTTTTGGTAGAGATACTTCAAATTTACTTTTTAGAAAATATAGTGTCCCGATTCCAATTAAAAAACAAATTAAAACAAAACTTCCAAATATTATAAAAAATTTCTTCCATCCATTTTGTTTTTGCTTTTTAATACTACTTTGCTTCTTTTTTAATACATTTTTTCCTGACATGGTACTTCCTGTAAAAATTGATTCATTCTTATGATAATTTCTTGTTGCCCTAACAAGTATAAAGTATCAAAAAGAGGTGGAGAAATCAACTTTCCAGTAGATGCAAATCTAATAATCTGAGCAGCATCTCTTTTTTTTATTGAATCTAACCCTAATTGTGTATCAAAAAGAATTTCAAGGCTATTCAAAGAAAAATCTTGTAATATTTCTAATTTTTCAATGAATTCTTTTAAGAAATCAAGAATTCTTTCTTTTTTTAACAGCTTTACAACTTTTTTTTGATCCCAATCAATTTTGTAAGAACAGAATGGTGCACATATTTCTTTGATGTCAGAAAGAACTTTTAGCTGATCTTTCGATAATAAAAGTATCTTTTTAATTTTCTTTTCTTCTAAAGGAATATCTTTGCAAAATGATTTTGCTTTGTCATAAAGTTCTTTGTCGCTTAACATTCTTATATATTGATTATTCATCCAAGTTAATTTTTTTAGATCAAACATAGAGGGTGATTTTGATATTGAACTAAACGAAAAGGTTTTCGCAATATTTTCTAGTGTCATTATTTCGTTGTTTGCATCATGCGAATAACCAAGTAAAGAAAAATAGTTTACCAAAGCTTCCGGTAAAAACCCTTTTTTCTGATAATCCTCAATTGCAGTATCGCAATGTCTTTTACTTAATTTAGATCTATCTGCACCAATTATTAGTGGAATATGCGCAAAAATTGGCGCTTCTAGACCAAGTGCATTATATATTGCAATTTGCTTAGGAGTATTTGATACATGGTCTTCTCCTCTAATAACATGCGAAATATTCATTTCATGATCATCTACTACAACTGCTAAATTATATGTTGGACTTCCATTGGATCTGAGAATAATTATATCGTGAAGCAATTTACCATCAAATTCAACAATTCCTTTAATTAAATCATTAAACATTAATTTTTCTGGTGGTATTTTTAATCGAACGACATATGGCAAATTTTGAGAAATCTTTTCTGCAACTTCCTCTTGCGATAATTTACTGCACCGTCCATCATAACCCGTTGAAATATGCTTATGTAGTTGCTTTGTTCTCATTTCTTCAAGCTCTTCTTGTGTGCAAAAACAGCAATAAGCCTTTCCTTCTGATATCAATTTTTTAATATATTTCGAGTAAAGCTTTTCTCTACTGCTTTGGAAAAATGGACCTTCGCCATAACTAACTCCAAGCCATTTTAAAGTACTTAATATTGCATTCGTGCTTTCTTCTGTAGATCTAGAAACATCAGTATCTTCAATACGTAAGATCAAAGTTCCGTTGTTGGCAACTGATACCAACTGATTCATAATAGCCGTACGGGCACTCCCCACATGGAGAGAACCCGTTGGTGATGGTGCAAATCTTAATCTCATGTTAAAGCAACAATTTAGTACTTGCTACTACTTTTCTTCTGAACAATCTGAACAGCTAGAACATTTAAGTTGCTTTTCTGGAACGGTAGCAACGGTGTATCTTTTTCTTGGAATTAGGAAATTTAGATAAGATGGTCGTATGACCTGTGCAGCCCCTTGTGGACACTTGTTAACACACTCCAAGCAACCTATGCAATGTGATAGCGAACCTTCTTGGTATATTTTTATATCCATTGGGCAAACTGCTTTACAAACATTGCATGATTCACCTTTACATTTTTCTAAATCAACATGAATTCTGACTGCTGAAAAATATGCAAAGAAAGAATAGAAAGTACCAATTGGACATGCAAATTTACAAAACACTCGTTTTGAAAGGGTAGTTACCCAAATTAAAAGTACAAGCATTGATATTTTTATAGCAAACATTGCTTGTCCCATTGCACGAATATCTTGGTATGCAGAAAAGCCATAAGGAATAAATGGTGATGTCATTGGTAATCCAAACAATGGGAAAAAATCTCTAGGTAGAGCATTCATCAAAAACTGTGGAATTGCTGCGAATACTGTCCCAGAAGGACATATCTTACAAAACCATGGACCTCTTGTAGCAAGATGTGGATCTAATGCTAAAAGTGGTAACACTATGAATGGCACAATGAAGAAGAAAGCTCTCCCCCAATTACCTAGTTTATTGCTAATGGTGAATTTTTTAAATCTAATGAAGAATAATGAAAACATTGCTGAAAAAAGAACAATGTAAAGAATTAAATATGACCAAAATTCTTGCATTCTTCCTTTTCCCCATAGTTTATACAATGCAGAACTAGTGAATTTTCCAGTCCTTGGGCTTGTATAACCTGAAAACATTGGAGCTCTCCAGCAAAGATATACTAGTATTGCTGCTAGCAAACCTAATACAATGAACTTGGCATATTTTTTCATTTTATATGTTAAGTCTTGTAGTAATCCAAAGGGACATAACCAACCACATGTCATTCTTCCAAAAATTACAGCAATTAGTGCTAGCATTCCAATTGCAAAAAATGGAATAACTCCATTCCCAGTGGTTAAAAAATGCTGTAATGTTCCGGCTGGACACGCTCCTGGACTAAACGGATCAGACCAACAAACCATCCATGGCATGGGGAATCTTTTTAAATTTATAGGGCCTAATGTAGCTAGCCAATAAAAACCAAAGGTGCCAAAAATAAATGCGAACCATTGAACTCCGTGTAATATTTTCGTATTTTTCTTTCTTATTTCTCTGGATTTCATTTTGTGTCTCCTGTTTTATCATGCTTTGTTAAGCCATACAACAGCATAAAAATAGTAAACGCAGCAACCATAGTACCGAAAATTGTAAAATTAATTTCACCTAAGCCGATACAAGATAAACACAAAGTCATTGCAGTTGAATAAATTTCAGGCAATTGAGACCCATAAAATGGAAAAAACCCTGAGCCTAGTAACATTAAGAATATTGCTACCAACCCAGCGATAAGATACCAAAAGCCTGGTTTCATCTCTCGAGTAGTGTTTTCATTTTTGCTACTCACAGATTTACTTTGATCATTTTTCTTTTCTGAAGCCATAACCAATAACTCCCTCCTAAAAAGAACATAACAACACGTCAACAGTTTTCACCTGATATTAAACCATAATCATATTCTGAAGTCATTACGAAATAGTAAATTTACTAGTAAAACTTAACTACAATATGCTTTTAATATCGTTATAATAAAGTACTGTTTTATTTGATTACCATTTTGGAGGATTTATATGATTACAGCCAACGGCCTACGCCAGGGTAAAGCTTTTGAATATGAAGGCCAACTTTGGATTGTTACTTCATTTGAACACATTAAACCAGGGAAAGGTTCTCCATTTGTCAGAATAAAAATGAGAAGTTTAAAACAAAAAAAGACAATGGAAAAAACACTCCGTCCTGATGAAAAAATTAAAGATGCATACTTAGAAACAAGAAAAATGCAGTACTTATACAAAGACAATGGATACATTTTTATGGATCAGAAAACTTTCGAACAGGCAACAATATCAGAAGAAGATTGCAAAGAAGAATCAGAGTTTCTACTTGAAAATACTGAAATTGAAGTAATATTTTACGAGGACAACCCGATTGGCATTCAATTACCTACTAGTATGAATCTAAAAGTAACACAAACTGATCCAGGATTAAGAGGTGATACTGCTCAAGGTGGCAGTAAGCCTGCAACATTAGAAACTGGGCTGGTGATACAGGTACCACTTTTCATTGACGAAGGTAATATCTTGAAAGTTGACACACGAACCAAAGAATACATGGAACGCGTTTCCATGAAGAAATAATGAAAGACACCCAAAAAGTAGCTTTTTTTAATCAGCAACTGCATGAGAGAATATTATTTTTACTTTACCAAAAAGAATATAGAGATTTGTCTCTTACCGAATTGAATAGCATCTTTAAGGATAAATCGCTTATTCGCAATGCCTTTGAATTTGGAGAAATACCAGTAATCTTGGCTAAAAAAATATACGAACACAAGGATGAACTTGATGCGATAATGAAAGAGCATTTGAGTAATTGGAAAATTGAAAGAGTGCTACTAATTGATAAAATTGCCATAAGAATTGGCATCTTCGAGCTACTGTACGAACAAGAAATGAAAACAGGAATTGTTATTGATAGAGTAATAAGAATTGTTAAGGTTTATGGTAGCGAATCATCTGGTAGATTTGTTAACGGAGTTCTTGGATCTGTTTACAGAAAATACAGAAATAACGACGATAGTGCAGACATTACAGAAACCACTGAAACTTCATTGCAAAATTCAAATAAGGAATAAGGCTTGATTAACTCTTTAGAACAAAGTTTTATTAACAAAAAGAACAAAATTGATTCAAAATTGATGGAATTTATTGTTCCCATTAAAGCTAATTCAGTCTTATTTGCAGCAATAGATCATAGTATTTTTTCTGGTGGAAAAAGAATAAGACCTGTTCTGTTGTTGTGCACGTTCGAAGCTTTATCGTCAAGTAGTAACGAGGCTGCACTTTATGCCGGATGTGCTCTAGAGATGTTACATTGCTACTCTCTTGTTCATGATGATCTTCCATGTTTAGATAACGATGAGTTCAGAAGAGGAAAAAAAACAACTCATACCATCTATGGAGCAGACATTGGCCTTTTAACTGGCGATGCGCTTTTAACCGAAGCAATGCATACATTGTCTATCATACCAAAAGATATGCTAGACTCTTCTTCAACCCTAGAGTTAATTAGAATAATAACTGAAAAGGGTGGATTGTACGGCATGATCGAAGGACAAGCGTTGGAGTGTCTCCAAAAGGACCCTTCAACAATATCAAAAAATACATCCATAACAATTATGACGAATAAAACAGCTGCGCTTTTTTCTGCAGCATTCATGATGGGAGCAATCTGTGCCAAACAAACACCAGACGTAGTCTCTTTGTTTGAAAGAATTGGAATTTGCTTTGGACAAGCTTTCCAACTTGCAGATGATTATAAAGACAGAAAAAATGTGAACGAAAAAGCCAATGCATTTCAACTATTTGATCCAGTAGAACTAATTTCCATGTTTAATTCAAATATTTCTGAAGCCAAAGCAATGCTATCAAAAATTGGTTTAACCCAAAACTCAATTCTTGATTTTGTGTTTGATTGGTTAGAAAAGCAAATTCCAAACAATGAACTTTAACGATCTACAAAGTTTATCCTACAAAGATTTATATTCGCTATGTAAAGACATTAGGAAAAAACTTCTAACTACAGTTTCAAAAACTGGCGGACACCTATCTTCGAACCTTGGCATAGTCGAGTTAACTGTCTCACTGCTTCGTGCATTTCATCCAGAAAAAGATGATTTCATATTCGATGTTGGTCATCAATGCTATACTTACAAGCTTCTTACAAATAGGTGGGACAAGTTTTCTTCTTTAAGACAGTTTAACGGCATTAGTGGTTATCCTAATATTGAAGAAAGTGTTTACGATTCTTTTATCTCTGGTCATTCTGGAACTTCACTTTCTTTAGCTTTTGGGTTTGCATATGCAAAAAAACTGAAAGGCATTAAATCCAGCACAGTAGCAATAGTTGGAGATGGATCGTTAACAAGTGGTGAAAATTATGAAGCCATTAACAATATTGTTCATTACAACCTACCTGTAATAATTATCTTAAATGACAATGAAATGTCCATTTCAAAAAATGTTGGTTCCTTACCAAAAGAACTTGGAAGACTCAGAAACAGTTTTCTTTACAGATCGATAAATAATAGAACTAAAAGCCAGCTAAGTAAAATGGGTTCTTTTGGAAAATACACAATTTCATTTCTCGAACGAATAAAAATGGCCACAAAAAAGTTTTTTATACCCAAAGCAATATTTGAAGAATTTGGTCTCACATATTTTGGACCGTATAATGGACATAACATAGCAGTTTTATCTGAGATATTTAACCAAGTAAAAAAGCAGAAAAAACCATGTATAGTCCACGTTGTTACAAAAAAGGGCAATGGGATTTCCCATGTAGAAAATAACTCTACGCAATTTCATAGTTCTCCTCCATTTGTTTTAGAAAATGAAAATTTCTGTATTGAAAAAAGTGAAAAAACATTTTCCGACTATTTTGGAGAAACACTTTTGGAACTTGGTGACAAAAACAACAAGATAGTTGCACTAACTGCAGCAATGAGCGAAGGCTTAAAAATGTCCTCGTTTTTAAAAAAATATCCAAGTAGATTTATAGATGCTGGCATAGCAGAACAAGCTCTTGTAACATCTTCTGCAGCAATAGCTCATAATGGATTTTGCCCAGTAGTTGGATTATATTCAACATTTCTACAAAGAGCGTATGACCAAATTATTCATGATTGTTGCATCCAATCTGAACCAGTTATTTTTGCTATTGATAGAGCTGGAGCCGTTTCATCTGATGGACCCACACACCAAGGGAGTTTTGATATATCATTCTTAAACCCTATCCCACATACAACAATAATGGCTCCTTCTAATGGAACAGAACTAAAGCAAATGTTCTTTTGGGCTTCAAAAAACTGCAAAAACCCAACATTTATTCGTTATCCAAAAACAAAAACAAAAGATTGTGAATTTTCTAAACCAATTCGATTTGGTAAAGCAGACCTTATCAATAGTGGGAAAGATGGCTACTTAGTGTTTTTAGGACCATTTTTAAAACTCTGCCAAGAAACTGTAACACTTTTAGCTACAAAGAATTTAGACTTTGGTATTATAAATGCACGATTTGCTAAGCCTTTCGACAAAAAACTTATTAGATCAATTGCACTATCAGTAAAAAAAATTGCAACAATCGAGGATGGTATTTTAAGTGGTGGGTTTGGAAATGAAATCAATGTTTTTGTTAATTCTTTACAGGGCAAAAAATCAAAAGTTATTTCTTTTGGCTTAACAGAAGAATTTCTTAGCCAAAGATCTAGAGATTCTATTTTACATGATTCTGGGATTAATACAGAGAATATTTTTAAAACTGTTTTAGATGTTAAAGAGTGATAAGGACTACATATGAAAGTTGGTATTTTTTTTCGAAAGCAAATTGACAAAGTTATTCACGTAGCTGATGAGATAATAAATTTCTTGAAACAAAACAATATTTCTGCATGCATTGATAAAGATTTGAAAAAGTATTTTAACGAACCCATTATTAATGATGAAATCCTTAAGCAATTGGATTTTTTTATAAGCATTGGAGGCGATGGAACTTTCTTAGAGGCTGCACAAATAGTCATGCACTCAAACACTCCATTGATTGGTGTAAATTATGGGTATACAGGCTTTTTAACAAGCATTGAGAAAGAGGAAGTTCTTCTATCTTTAGAAGACTTGATAAATGGTAAATACAAAATTGAAACAAGAAGCGTTCTTTCTTATGAAGTAACTAGAAATGGAGAAGTTCTTCATACTGGTTTTGCAGTTAACGATCTTGTAATTCAAAGAGAGCCTCTATCAAAAATGATATCAATTGATGTTTTTTCCAACAATAGAAGAATATCAAGTTTTCGAGGTGATGGAATAATTATTTCAACAGCTACAGGATCTACAGCTTACTCTTTGTCTGCCGGTGGTCCAATTCTCGATCCAGAATGTCATGATGTAATAATCAATCCACTTTGTCCTCACAAACTAAGTAGTAGATGTGTTGTTATTCCAGACAGCAGAGCAATCTCTGTAACAGCAAATTGCAATATGCGTCCAACATTGCTAATAACTGATGGTAAATCCAAAATACAGCTACATGATATGGACAAACTACAAATTCAGAAATCAAAAAAAGATTTAAAAATAATATTGCTACATGAAAAGAATTTTTTTGAAATTGTAAATCAAAAATTCCAGTGGGGTTTATAATGTTGAAGAAAATAGTTATACAAAATTTTGTTATTGCAAAAAATATTGGTATTGATTTGTCTGAAGGTTTTAATGTTTTTACTGGAGAAACTGGCGCAGGCAAAACACTTCTTATTCATGCTATACTTTTTGGAGTAGGAAATTCAATTCCAAAAGAATCTATGGGTTTAGAAAATTCACGGCCATACGTTAATTTAGTTTTTTCTAGTATTTCAGATCCCATAAAAATCCAATTAGACTTAGCAGGCTTTGAAATTGAAGAAAATGATGAATTATTTTTGGAAAGAACCTTCTCTTCAAAGGGAAAAAACAGAACGAAAATTAACGGACAGATTGCTTCTCTATCATTTTATAAGCAAATAGGAAAGCAGTTAATTGATTTTCATGGTCAAAGGGAAACTGGGACATTACTTCAATCAAAAAAACAATTGATGTACTTAGATAACTACATAGGCAAAGATGCAGATTTGTTAAAACAACAAATAAAAAATTATAGGAAGAATCTATCTGATATTATTCAGCATATCGCAAGTATTGAAAACCAAGAAGCTGAGTTTATGCAAGAAAAAGAACTTTTTGAATTTCAAATACAAGAAATCGAAGCAGTTAATCTTAAAGATAAAGAATGGGAATCATTGGTTTCAGATAAAAATAGACTAACACACAGTCAGTTAATGATTGATACGCTAGAAAATGTGCATAAATTTGTTTCCTCTGGTGACTCATTAAATGATACTGCATCAGATCTCATCCAAAAAGCAATCCAACAAATTAATAAAATTACAGAGTTTTCTGTTACATCTAGACAAAGTTTAGAGTCTTTAGAGACGGTAGATTCAATTCTTAAAGATATCATTCGTGATGTAAATTCAGAATTATCAGATCTTACTGCTGAATATGACGACAAAAAACTTCGCACCATATTAGAGCGACTCGATACTATACAAAATTTACACCAGAAATATGGTTTTTCCTTTTCACAAATCACAACAACACTACAGAAGAAGAAAACCAGGCTTCTATTCTTATCAAATCAAAACAACAGTCTTCTTGAATTGAAAAATAGAGAAACCACTATTAGATCAGATCTTCAAAGGTACTGTATAAAAATCCATAGTTTGAGGAAGGAAGCAAGTATTTCCATAAGCAGACAAATAGAAAAACATCTTCATGAATTATCTATGCCAGATGCTAAATTTATTATTTTGTTTTCAGAAAATACAAGAAAAGAAACATCATCACTATACGTTACACATTTAAATAATGAGGTTTCGTTAGATGACACAGGTTTTGATAACATAGCGTTCCATTTTCAAGCCAACCAAGGCATGAGCCCATTAAGTATTCAAAGTGTTGCTTCTGGTGGAGAATTATCTAGAATTATGCTATCGATTAAAGCAAGCATTGGAAATGAGTTAAATGATGATACTACATTTATATTTGATGAAATTGATTCAGGAATAAATGGGTTAACAGGAAATGTTGTGGGGGCTAAACTAAAAACAATAAGCCAGAAACACCAAACCATATGTATTACACATCTACCACAAATTGCGTCTTTTGGTAATAGCCATTACTCCATCAATAAATCATCAATCAGCAGCTCAACAATTTCATCTGTTGAATTATTAAGCAAAGATAAAATAATTTTAGAAATTGCTAGAATGATGGGTGGGAATAATCTGTCAGATGTGGCAATAAATCATGCAAAGGAGATGGTAGAGCATGCAAAAAACAGCTTCAGGGAGTCCTCTCAAAGCAATAATTGTCGGAACAAAGGACTCAGAGATAACCCTAAAAGAGCTTGAATCACTTTTGAAAACCTTGAACATACAAACAGAATTGGTTTTTATTGTTAATAACAGAGTCCATAATCCTGCAAATTATATTGGTAAAGGCAAACTAGAAGAGCTACATGGATATGTTGCAGAGAGCAATATCGACATTGTAGCAATTGACGATGAGCTCAAATATTCACAAATTAGAAATCTTCAGAAACGCTTAAAAACAACTGTTCTAGACAGACCAAGAATTATTCTGGAAATATTTGCTAAAAGAGCAACAACGAAAGAAGGTAAGCTACAAGTAGAAATTGCTACCATACAGAGAAGAAAGACTGAACTAATCAACCAAAAAATCGATATGGATCAACAAGCTGGTTTTATTGGAGGAAAGGGTCCAGGAGAAAAGAAAATTGAATTAAGCAGAAGAAGATTACTGCAAAGACTAAAAGCACTAAGAATTGCACTTAAAAAAATAGAAAGACAAAGAATCGTAACAAGAGGGAAGAGATCTTCTTCATCTATATTTACTGTCTCTTTGGTTGGATACACTAATGCTGGTAAATCTACCCTTTTCAATTCACTAACTAAGGAAAATCTCCCGACAGACAACCTTTTATTCCACACCTTAGATACTAGAACAAGAAAAGGGTATATAAACCAATCCATTGGAGAAATATTGTACAATGATACTGTTGGTTTTATTAGAAAACTCCCACACGAACTAATTGAAGCTTTTAAAAGTACTTTAGAGGAAATTCTTCTTTCAGATTTAGTACTTATTGTTTTGGACATAAGTGATCCACAATGCGAAAATCACTTAGCCACAGTTCATAAAACTCTTAAAGATCTAGGTGCAGATGATATCCCATCAATTCTCGTTTTAAACAAATCAGATGAACTTCCAGAAGATTTTGAATACCCAGATTTTAATACTAATCCGGATATTCCAATAATTTCAATATCAGCTCTGCACAACAAAGGTATAATAAATCTTAAAAACCAGATTAGCACATATTTTCTCACAACTTCGATATAGATAAATACTAAACCATCTTTAACAATTTGTCATA
>JAGLCW010000240.1 GCA_023146045.1 Caldisericia bacterium | reverse complement strand
CGGGAAGACCACCTTTTCATTCACATGAATTCCTTAACAATGTACAAGGTGTGTTATCAACATTCCAAAACATAATGGACAAGTCGCCAGTGAACAAAATAAGCATAAGAGAAATTAGTGTTTCTGATAATGCCTTATTTGAGGAGTTCAATAAGTTTAGAGATACTGCTGGTTACTTAGAACAAAAAGCAGACAAGTCTGCTGTTATGGGTATTCGCTATAACAAAGCTCATGGTACTGCTAAGAAAAGTGAAATCTTTGTTCATGAGCTTGTACACTTTATGATCAGTAGAGCATTGAAGAGTGAGCCAAAATATGCTCAAGTTATTGCAAATATGCAAGCAGAAGTTAGAAAACAATTAGAAGCAAACTATGAAAACCCATATGAAATATTTTTACAAAATATCTTAAGAAATGGTAAACAGCCTACTTCAATTGAAATTCAAATTGCTAAAGACAAGTATGATTATTCTATTGGTAAATATGCTGATCCAGAAGAGTTTTTAGCATATGCAGTCTCAAACGAAGACCTATTTG
The DNA here is from genome assembly GCA_023146045.1 of Caldisericia bacterium. GTDB lineage: Bacteria > Caldisericota > Caldisericia > UBA6126 > UBA6126 > JAGLCW01. Next base: position 3,080 of record JAGLCW010000240.1, on the reverse strand, counting down.
CTGCAACTGCAGAACTTAAAGCTCCTCAAGAAATTATTGATTCGTTAGAGCTTGGTAGTGATGGTAAATTTACAACAAGTTTTAAAAAACTTATTAATGCATTTATAAAAATAATCAACTCAGTATGGTCTGGAGAAGTTGCTGGTAAAAAGCAAAACAATGGAGATTTAATTGCAGATGTTATTACTAAGCTTGCAGAAATACAATATAATCTTGATGTTGAAGATGAAATACAAGGGGCAAAAGAGAATGATAATAACTGGGATAAGATCGATAATAAACTTTCACCTTTTATTACAAAGTTTGATAATAAAATAATCAGTATTCATACTGGTGTCAAAAAGAAAGAAAGCTTAAAAAAACTTATGGAGAAATTAAAAGATGTTGCTGTTATAGGTCGTGTTATTGAAAGCAATCTTCTTCAAAGTATCATCACAACTATTACAAAGAAAACAGATAATAATAAGTGGGCACATATTTTTAAACTATATCGTCAAAGTAAAAACCAGATGGAGAAACATAGACAAGGATTGTCTGATGCAATAAAAGAAGTAGTAGAAGTATATGTCGAGGATGAAGATCCAAGCACTAGAAATGCTATCTCTACAGTTATATTCAATACTGATCTTGCTGCGGTGTTTACTGGTTCTGATGGAGATCTTGACTATAAAACTCTTATTTCAGCTTTAGAACCAAAGGGTACAGAACTTAATACTCTACACAGCAAAGCATTGACTGAATTAAAAAATGCATATGCTGAAAAAGGAAGATCAGCAATCGGAGATTTTACAGATACAACAACTGAGTTTGCTCATGATATTGCACAGGCATATGGTCTAGGTAAGATGATGGCAACCGGTGTTGCAAGTTCAAATAATCAGCAGATAAATGCAAGTAATATTTATAACAAATTCTATCGTTCAAAATTAGAATTAGATTCAGTTACACAAGAGTATATGCCAACTTTAAATATTGCAGATAGAACCATCACTGATGCTGATAAAGAACTTATTGCAAAACTAGATAGATTTATTACACTTGAAGCACTAAAGCAAACATCTGATATTGATAAAGCTATTATTCACAAGTATCTTTCAGTTGAAAAAAATTCTAAAAACATGAAAAGCTTATTGCATATGCATAGAGATTATGTTGCAAGAAATGCTAAAAGTTTAAAAGTATCAAACTTTGAACCAGTGCAAAAAGGATACTTTGATCAACTTAATGAACAAAATATGACATTTGAACTTGTACCGGAAAGTGAACTTAGTTATTATACTGGAAAAATTGGAAGAATGAAGGATATGGGGGCATACGGAACGATAAATGGCATTAAGTATCATAAGGTTTCTGGATATTCATATGAAACAAGTTTTGATGAAGGAATGTTATCTATTGCAGGAAATGCAATTCCAGGGAAAAGTTTAAAGGGACTACTTGCTGAACAAATAAGAGAGAGTGAGCAGAAAAAAAGAAGAGGAGAAACAAAGCTATCTACAAATCAGATCAATGAAACTGTTGAAGAACAGATGGTGCGATTTGCTAATAGTGGTGGTTCTGATACAAGTATTCTTGGTTTTGATGGAGAATGGAATGCTATACCTACCTATGATATGAAAGGTAGAATTATTGATTATAAACTTGATATATCAAGACAGGAAAAAGTACAGCATTTAAAAGCAGACCTTGATGTTGTTAAAAGTGCAGCATATAGTTTTTCAAAGTTTAATCACAGAGAAGCTTCTACGATTAATAACAATAAAGTAATTGATGCTCTTATCGAATATGGATCAGATAATGTTGATGAAGCAGATGATTTTGTAATTCTTGAAAAACATACTGAAGGTGATTTTGATGAATCTGTGAATGGAAGATGGAACCAAATTCCTGAATATACTAGAAAATATATATTTGAAAAAACCGGAATGCATCGTATAGCAATTCCAAAAGACATGGTTGAAATGATCACTGGTGAAAAAGGAGTTACAATAGGTAACTTTAATTTTGGTCCATTAGATCTTCGTAATCATAAAAGATTACGTAAAATAGTAATGAACCTTGAAGGGCTATATCAGGAAATACTTCTTTGGTTCAAAGAAACTATTGTTGTAAGAACTGGTGGAGTTGTTATGGGAAATTTAATTTCGAATATGATGGTTGCCTGGATGAAAGCAGGAATAGATCCAATTGAATTTCTTAAAGAAGCCAATAAAAAATGGAGCCAATTGAATGAATTTACGAAAATTGAAAAAGAACTTGAACTATTGCGTGTTAAGCAATCAGCATTAGGAGAAGATGGACATACTTTAAATACAAAGATTAAAGCATTAAAAGGAAGACGAGAAAAGAATTCATTTTCTGATCTTGTGAATGATGGTCAGTTTTCATCTATTATTGAAGATGTGAATGTTGGTGATGCACCAAAAGGAAGAATATCAAATATAATTGAAGATTTTATGACACATAAAAATATGCCAAAAGCAGTTAATTCCGCTAAGGAATTCTTATTTGTTGATAAAAATACTACAGCATTTAAATCAATGATGAAACTTACTCAATATGGTGATATTATTACACGACAAATTATGAAAGAAAAAATTGAAAGAGATGCTGTAGCAAAAGGAAATCCCCTTGGTGCAGACGATAGACAGGATCTATTAAATTATCTTGATCAGCTTTTTGTAAACTATACGTATATTGATAATAAATTTTTAAGATATTCAGAAAAATCAATGGGTGTAATGTTTACAAAGTATTTCTTTAGACAAGCAAAAGCAGTACAGACTCTTATTGCATCAGTTCCATCAAGATACGGTACAATGCTTGGAGCAGAGTATGTATCAGGATTAGATATTGATAGTCCGGACAATAACTACTTTAATCCAATTGATTCTTTATATGGTAGATTCTATAGTCCAGAAAGATTATTTGATCAACTTGAAATTCCACCAATAAGAAGTGTCTTTGCAAGCCCTGCTGATGCATTTAGTGCTCAAGATGGACTATTTACTTAACGCTTATCCAGGATTTCTTGCAGAAGTGGTTCTGGTGTAATAAAAGCAGTAGGCTTAATAGCCTTA
>JAGLCW010000024.1 GCA_023146045.1 Caldisericia bacterium | reverse complement strand
GTTTTATCCCAACTATCAATTGAATTTGAAGACATTAAGGAGTACATTACAAACAATGGATACAATTCATGAGTTTACACAAAGTTTGGTACACATCCCCAAGGAGAAAAGTATAATCAATATGATATGATTTTCGGTTTTTGGTCATCTTATTGGATCTCTTATGCAGGACTTGAAATGAAATTTCATAACGAAACTGCTGCCAAAGATAGGGAATTCGGCGATCCTGAAACGGCGGAGGGCGATGCTACTATGGTGGATTTTGCAAATATTATGAAAGCCATTTGTTACACTGAAACAGAGATGGGATACGGTGATGGAGATATGTACTGTGGACCACATTATGGATTAATGCAATGTGGTCCAAACTATAATGCAAATTTGAGTGCCCTGAGTGGTTACTGTTCAAAAGAGATTGATTTAAACTTCTTTTATTTCGATACAGTAAAGGGTGGACCAGTTCTAAATAAAAACAGCTACAATACCAACCCATTTAATGAAATTGGAATGGGTGTTACTAATTATATGTTAAAACTAATAAAAAGAGGAAAATTTTCTTATCAAGCTGGTGGTGATCGAACACCGAAGGTATGGGAACTAATAGATGGTTCTGGTTATTACAATGGAAAAGATAGAGATGATCCATATCCAACAGATGATCCATTACCAATTACTTACGAAAAAAAAATTAGGAATCTTTTCCTTTATGGAAAATATCCTCATTAATTCTAAGAATTAATGTATAAGAAAGGATTAGAAGCTATGAAATTTACTTCAAGTTGTGTAAAAGTACTTCTGTCAATCAGCTTATTTAGTGCTTTTATTAGTTGCCAATCAATTACTTCAGTAAAAAACAATAGTAATGAATCAGCGACTTCTTCGCCGACAACTCTGGTTTTTAAGGTATCAAATGAACCTACGTCTTTTCAATGGATTCGTTCAATCAGTCCTGATTTGAATTCATCTGTACGTTCACAACCATCACATGCTAAATTATCTTCTTCTTCTGATGGTTCTTCTCTGTATGCATTAACAAACAGTGCTATATTGAAAACCAACGCATCTGGTGAGGAAGAATGGATTCAAGGATACTGGAATGGTCATGAAATAACCTATGATCAATTTTTAGATGGCATTGAATTTGACTTTCTTCGGGTAACACCTGAAGGGAATATTGTGGTAGCAGGTTGTGCAACTTCCAACGAATTATCTAAACCTGATGCCTGGCAGCCAACTATACTATCTACACAACCAATGGGAGGATATGTAGCATATGACGGTTTCGTGGCTTGTTATTCTCCTAAGGGAACATTGCTTTGGTCGACATATTTAGGTGGGAGTGGACATGATGGAATTACATATCTGTCTGTTCGTTCAGATGGGATTTATGTTCTAGGCGGTAGTCAATCTCCTGATTTCTATGCAAGGTTATCTCCTAAGAAAGATATCGTGGAAGAATCTTTAAGTTATGCTGAAAGAATCCGTTTTTACTTTCAATATATAATGAAGTTTTCTTTTACTGGAGAAATGGAATGGGCTGAAATAACATCTTTTGGTCTAGAAGAAATTCAAGATACTCCTACCGGTTTTCTTATTTTACAAACCACCGAAAAAACCACACTTCCAATTGTGCAAAATACCGCCGCTTCTTACTCACAATCTTACAATTCAAGTGAAGATACAAATAAAAGTGAAACTGCAGATTATTATATCACCTCTATTGACTTTAAAGGTAATGTTATTTGGTCTACTTACCTAGGGGGAGTAGGTGATGAATTTGTGGGAACTCCTTTAGAATCCCCAAAACATAATGTACCTAAGTTACTTATGGGTGAAAAAACCTTCTGTGTTATCGGAGAAACCACTTCTCTTGATTATCCTTTGCTTAATCCATTGCAAGATAGAGTTTATACTGGAGAAAAACCATTGTCAAAAGTTTGGCTTCATACAGGAAGACCACCTGGTTGCCCTGTGATAACTTGTTTTTCTTTTACAGGAGAAATGCTTTGGTCTACTTACTTTGGTGGTCCACCATTAGAGCTAACAGATGCCTGTATGGAAAATGGTAAAGTATATATATCAGGTAAAGTCAATGAACCAATTATTCCAATTGTTTCTTCAACTGTATTTGATAATTATCACCAAGATAGTGATGGGTTATTAGCACAAATTGATTCTGATGGAACTTTACTTTGGTCTACATACTTTGGTGGAGACAACTGGGATACAATAGACACTCTTACAGTTGAAAACGGTACAATATATTTCTCTGGATCAACAAGATCAACAATATTCCAAAGTGAAAAAGAAAACTCAAAATCAGATAACATGCAAGATCAAGAATCTGACGAATACTTTTCTGCATTGTTTGTTGCTTCAGTTAAACCAAATTCACTAAATTGCACTGTTAGAACAGTTGAAGTTAAAAGTGAAACTTTTTTTAACGATCCTGACAGCTTACTTACCT
>JAGLCW010000239.1 GCA_023146045.1 Caldisericia bacterium | reverse complement strand
AAGAAATTATAATGTTTTATCCATACGAATGTGGAAAGAGCCACTAGAACTTTGTGTTGCTGACATCTTTAATTTTCTTTTTATCTCTAATCCAAATATATTCATGCTATTTCTTCTTTCTACCTTGCTTTTTGGCTTGTTTTCTAAATCTATCAGCATAAGGTTCTTCTTTGCAGATTACTCCTCTTACCCATTCAGCACAATCTGTAAGAACATCTGGAGCATCATCATGTTTGTTTTTTCCGTATTTAACATATTTACTTAACCATTGAAGAAAACGATGATATTCACTCCCTGGTTGAACATCATCACGAAAATGTATATATTGCTTAACCCATGCAGATTGTTGAAGTATTCTGAATTCTTTGTTCTAGTAATTGTTTACTTCCTGGAATGAAGTTTTGCATTTAGCTTCTCTTGATTCTTTTTTAAGTGAATAAGCATATGCGTGACCTGCTCCATTTTCTTCAGTTACACAAGTTTGAACATGTTTCCTCTTTAGCCTGCATTCCCATAAACTCATAACGAGGTTGGAGGTTCAACTCCTAACTGTTGATAAAGCTCTGTTTGTTTTTTAGTGATTTCTCCTACTTGTTGTCGATGCCCTGGTCCTTCATAGCATTCAATACCATCCAGCTCATCCAGGACTTCCTGCAGAGTGTACGTACGGAAAAGATTTTGCTCCTGCATTCGTTTCTTAATACTGCTTAGGTAGATTAATGCTATAACCTGCATTCCCATAAACTCATAACGAGGTTGGAGGTTCAACTCCTAACTGTTGATAAAGCTCTGTTTGTTTTTTAGTGATTTCTCCTACTTGTTGTCGATGCCCTGGTCCTTCATAGCATTCAATACCATCCAGCTCATCCAGGACTTCCTGCAGAGTGTACGTACGGAAAAGATTTTGCTCCTGCATTCGTTTCTTAATACTGCTTAGGTAGATTAATGCTATAAATTGAACAAAGAGTTTTCCGTTCAGGGAGTGCTCCGAAGATACCAGCATCCTTCTCATACTCAGACGCTCTTTCAGATTGCCAAAAGCTTTCTCTACGATATCTTTGCTACGGTAGATGTTCAAGGCCTCCTCGGGATCTTTCACTTCATTGCTGAGCAAGGCAAAATACCCATAATTTTTCATGCTATCATTAATGATCTCCTGTTTTGCCAGGATCTTAACTCCCCGTACTGGGCTTTCACTCACGTGAAAGTAACGCTCATACAGAGTCTCATGAACAGGATTCCGTTCCTTGTGCTGCAGCTCTCGCTGAAGCTGAAGTAGCAGCTTCATTAGCTTGGATTCATCTTCCTGTGCTTTCTCGCTACTGTAATATAGGTGAAGATATATACGCCGTTCCTCCTGTAGAACGACTCCTTTTCGGACTTGTTCTTGCTCATAATTCCATTTCAATGGAATACAGGTAGCAAATACCTCGGAGGCTTCCAGGTAGTGATCCCACTGCTTAAGCGTTCCACGCACTTTAGCCAGTTGCTCCTGTACCAGACGAAGGGATAGTTTAGCTCCGATCAGAAACTTCAGATGTTTACGATACAGCTCATTCAAATTGTGTTTACTGTAAAAACCCCGATCCATCACTAGGTGAATCTTTTTCAAGGAGAGAAAATCCATTTCCGAGAGGAGTCTGCGCACGGTAGTCACATCGGGAATATTGCCAGGGAGTTGACGATAATAGAAAGGGAGACCGGAGTGCTCCCCAAAAAGTAGTAGTAAATTGAGCTGGGCTAAGTGATCGTGCTCTTTATTTCTACCGTACTTAACCTGGCGTAAACATTCGGAGTAACTGGAGATAGATGTAGAATCATAGGCCCAGTATTCTTTTTCAATGCGTCGTTTGGCTTGAAGACGGAAAAAATGATAGCGTTCTTCTTCCCGTTCACTGATGGCTGCAAAGAGATCGCTACTGCGCTGAGAAGGAATCGAAGATCCATAGGGATGTTGATGCAAGGAAGCCCATTTGGGGAAACGACTCAATGGACTATTGGACTCCAGAATTAAAAAATACGCAATGGACAGAATTTGATCCCAGAGCTCAGGAAAGCACTTACGTAAATCTTCTTCAAGCTCCAACTGTTTTCCCAAAGCATCCAGGAGATAGGTAGCACCAAAGAAGCTACGTCGCACAGGTCGTAGCTGTGAATGGGAAACAGTTTTAGAAGGTCGCGGACGAGTAGGGACGATCGCACCACTTGTTTTATCTACCTTCCCAATCAGCTTACGATGAGCTCTGGATTGCTGCTTATTTTTATCCCAATAGGCTATTGATTCATAGACATAAGTAATTCCTGATCGTTTATCCAGTTGTTTCACTATTGCCATCGTTATACTCCTTTGCGAACATCGTTAGGATAAATATATAACATAACAATGAAGAAAGCAAGCATAAAATCAACAAAAAATAGCTATTCATAAAACTTTATGAGATGTAACTCAGAGGATTCTCGTTAGGTGTTTTGGGAATCTAGGCAACAAGTACAAGATTAAAGATATTGTGTTTGTTGGTGATAGAGGAATGCTTACTACTAAGAATGTAGAATCAATTCAAAAGCAAAACCAGAAATATGTAATGGCTATACCAAGGCATTGGAGTAAAAAGTATTTAAAGAAAACAATCATTAATGAAGAATGCATGGAAGAGTTAAGTAAGGATTTGTATGCAGTTTCAATTGACAGCAGTGACAGCAACACCAATGAAAGACTCATGCTTTGCTTAAATACACAAAAACGAGAAGATGATCAAGCTTACAGAACTCACTGCATAGAAAAAATCCAAAAAGAATTAGATAAACTTAAAGAAAGAGTAAATCAACCAAGCAAAATCATTACAATACTTTCTAGA
>JAGLCW010000238.1 GCA_023146045.1 Caldisericia bacterium | reverse complement strand
ATTCTTGTTTTAAGTGCTGAATGGTAGCTTGGTTCTAGAAAGTTATCAACCATTTTCATTAAACCAGGGAAGGTTGTGTGGTAAAAAGTAACCTCTGTTGAAGGAAGCTTGTAATCTTTATTTGCTTCTATCAAAAGCTGAGAAGATTGATGTATTTCTTCAAGCTTCTTTGCGCTTAAGTTGCTTATATATTCGTCAGTAATCTGAACTGCTTCTTCATATGATTTAAGTTTATATGCTCCAAAAAGATTATGAATCATTTCTCCAATGTTACAGCTTCCATAAACCTCTTTCGGGACAATATATTTTTGGTGCTTCATTTAAAATTCCTCTCTAATGCATTCCTTCATTGTGTTTAATGCTTTGATTCTACATCTGTGATAAGTACTCTGATTTTTTCCAAGTAAATTAGAAATACTTGTCATTGTCATCATAATGAAATCGTTGAATAAAACTACGAACTGTTCATCCGCTGAAAGAAGCGGTAATGAATTGTCAATTAGTTTTGCTTTTGGTGGTTGCTTGAGCCAGGTTGGCAAGATTAGATCTGTGCACAATGGAATTTCTTCTTTTAATGAGCAAGTTCCAAGGTAGTACGATCCTTTTCTACACAAATCAACATAAACGCGGTGAAAACATTCTTTGTAGAATGAAAAACACCCATTAGTGCCTTCAAGCACCAGTTCTTCGAACCTTTTCGTACATCTGTGTTTAAACTCCGCTTTCATAACTGGAGTAAACAATTTATTCTCATTAATTATGTAGGCTCCTTCCGCCTTACTCCACTCTTTAGAAAAATTTACATTAAATTTATTTAACATAATATCCTTTTTAGAACCCCGAGTTTCTTATTTCGACTAACGCGTCTGTGTTCATTATATAATCTTTTTATGATATAAAAAGTCAAAATGTTACACTTACACATATTTGCTTGATCAAGTTGTTACACACCTTTCTTTTTAGTAAAATGCTGCTTTTTGAAGATTGTTTAGCCTCTTAGAGTGCAGCTTTGAAGACGCATTTACATATTGCGTTCAATCCTATATCGAATGACTTAAAATTTTTTGCATTAATAAATTAGTATTTGGAGTTTTTTATTATTATTTCAAATAAACATAATCATTGCCTAGCTTGAGTTTTATTTTTCCAGTGTTATAGTAAATCTTATATCACTAACAAATAGCGTTATGCATTTAATGGAGAAAACATGAAGCGAACCCGACACCAGTTTATAAGAAAAAACCTATTGTGGTTGCTTATACTACTGTTGTCGCTTTCATTTCTATTAATTCCAATTGAGTTTACAAATATGCAAACG
>JAGLCW010000237.1 GCA_023146045.1 Caldisericia bacterium | reverse complement strand
TTTTCTTTTTTGAAACCGCAATACTCGCAGTTATTTACGCAAAGATTAGACATATATATGGGAGCAAAAGTTACTATTCTATTGTTGTAAACTTTTACTTTAATTTGACGTGCAACTTCAAACATCTCATCCCACATATCTTTATCTTCTATTTGCATTAATGTTGCTAAATCCTTTAACGATAATGTTTCAATAGCTAAAGACTTTTTTAAGATTTTTCTAATAGATTCTGTTGATGTGTTATATTTTTCTTCAAGAATAGTGCCTAAGTTGTTTGATTCAATAAAATTTTTATTATTAGTGTAATACTTTGAAATTTCATCTTTTTTGACGACTTGATCCATCCATTCGCGATTTGTTAAAGTGTTTTTTGGGTTCATGACTTACAGACACTTTTGCTAACCTCAACTAAATTAGATTTAACTGAAACTCCGCCAAGCATTCCAAGTTTCCCAGTAAGAGAACCAATTTCATCTGTTGTTCCATCAACAATAAGAGTTACTAGAAAAATATTTCTTTTTTCGTAGGGAATTCCTAAACGACCAACAATAACATGACCGAAAGTTGAGATTATTTCATTGACTTTTTGAGCAGAACACTCACGGTTGTTGATTACAATAGCGATTAAACCAACTCTTGAAATTTCCATTGTCATTCCTTTCAGACCCACAAAGGAAATTATGTCGTTAAATCACTAATTTCCCCTGATCGCAGAACGAATCCTTGATCTCAGGACCATAACTAAATTGAAACGTTAGTTTAATTTAACAAACGCATTGAAGCAATGCAATACAATTTTGTCTTATTTGTTACTAATTTGAATCCAAGTGTTTATGTATTGCCAATCGTCTGGATGATTTATACTGCTTTCTTTTGACCATTTACCGATTAGGCCATTCTCATTTGCGTATAGTTCAAAATGACACATTGCAATACCCATATCAACAAGCTGTATGTCAATAGCAAGAGTTTTAAAAGCTAAAGCAACAATACCTTTTTTTCTTTCCACAAAAAAATGGTATTTGTTTTTGTAGTAAATTATCCGCCATGGTTGTAAATTCATACCAGATGGAGCTAATCTAACCATTTCAATAGCTTCATGATATGTTTGAACATCATTTTTGTTCAGTGGTTGGTTTTTTTCATTGAAGAATAACTCAGACCAAGGTTTTCTACCTTTTTTTGATGTAAAGTCTTCTGAATAGCCAACAGGACTTATAAAACCGATCTTCTGAAATGTTTTTTTATCTAAGCATGAAGAAAAGGCCATTTTATTAAACAAACCAGTCCAGCAAGTTCCCAATCCTAAATCCGTACAGAACAAAACAACTATCTCAAATGTGTAGCCAAATTGGATATTGCTAAAATGTTTGTTTGTGATTATGCCAAGAAGATAGTCCATGTTACTTTTTTTTTCTTTAACTAATTTAAAAAAATAATTGTTTGAGTTGTATTTTAGAAGTTCATTTTGTATTTTTTCAACTTCAGTAATGGTCAAGTTTTCATTAGAGTAGTTGCGACTTGAATGTCGTTCACGAATAAGTTCTGAGATTGGCTTTGAAAATTTCATTTTACCTCTATAAATTCCAAAAAGTATTAGTTTAGTGAAATTATACATAATAAACTTTAAAAATCCCCGTATAAGTTATCGAGATTGACGATTAATATGATAATATTAAAACAAATTTTGGAGGAACAAATGAAGAAAATATTGTGTATAGTTTTTGAGTGTCTTAGATGGATTGTTGTTATTGTTTCATTGCAACTAGCTTATTCAAACTTTCAATCTCTTGAAAATGTATTCCCATTAGTAGTATTTTTAACAGTTTTTACAATAGCAAGTTTATCTGGTACAGAATCTTTGTTTCTTTCCGAGGAAGCACAAAGGATTACTGGATATAAGCCCAGCGGCTATCAAAGGCAATCTGGTCTATTCTTTTATGCTTTAGCTTTAACTTCTACAATAGTTTTTACTTTTAAATGGGGTGTAAAATCAAGTTTAGTTGTTTTAGTGTTAACTCTAATATTGCTTTTATTGTCATCAATAAACCATCTTTATTCAGCTTTAAAAGAAGATAACGGAAAGTTTAGAAACATCTATTTAAGATTTGTTGGAACAATACTATTAGTTGGTTCCTACTTGCCTGTCATCATCAATATACTTTAACGAAAAGAGAGTAAATCACGAAAGAATGATGTTAAATGCTGGACGTGGTAACCCTAATTGGGTATCCACTATTCCTAGAGCTGCTTTTTCCAGTTAGGACTTTTCGCCATAGAAGAATCAAAGAAAGCACTAGGTATTGAATCGGATATTTTGGTTTTATTCCTTCTTCTGCACAATGGCTTATGCAAGACTTGGGATTGAATCTATTTATTGCAGAGTTGTGCTTTTTGCTGGTCCAAATGCTTTAGAACCTATAAAAAACTGCTGGTGGTAATGTAATTATTGCAGGATTCATTCTAGCATTAGCACCACATATCACTTCTTCTTTTATTGGTAAATACTTAATGAAAATGAACTCAGTTGAATTAGTTGGAACGCTTTGTGGTGCAGGTACTTCAACTGCTACATTGAACGCTGTAAGAGATGATACAAAAGTGTTGCTACTGTTTTATCATATACGACGGGATATGTTATATCTTGTTAACTATATGAGGTCCAGTTATAGTGGCACTAGTTGGGTAAATAGTTTAAAATAAAGGTAGAAGCATAAAACTTCTACCTTTATTTTATTGTATAGATTATTTTTCTAAAATAACTTCAGCCAATTTCACTGTTGTTGGTAATGACATAGTTTTACCTACGGGACAACGTTCCTCGATGAAGTTAGCAAAAGCCATTTTTTTCTCCTCATCAATATCAGCTTTAATATGTAAATAAATTCTTACTTCTTTGAAACCAACAGGTACTCCTGGCAATCCTCTAAGAAAACCATCTGGATCTAGGTCACCTTCAATTTCAGCCCAAATGCCCTTTAACTCAATTTCGAATTGTTTTGCAAATGCAGCACCAACAACACATTGACATGAGCCTAATGCACAAAGAAGTGCTTCTACTGGTGTCATACCCTTGTCTGTACCACCCAATGAAGGTGGTTCGTCCATAACCATAGAGAAATTTCTGGTTTTATTATCAACAGTTAGGCCTTCAACTTGATTAGAAACAGCTTTAAAAGTTTGTATAGGCATTATAGCCTCCTAAATATTTTAAATAGAGCTAAAAACGTAATGCTATTTTAATAAAAATATCCAAAATGTAACAGAAAAATATAAGGATTTTTAACTTTTAATCGGTTTCTTCAATTGTGATGTTATCAAAGTAAGACCGAGACTTACCCCATGTCCTGAAACCAACTTCACCTGTTTGATAAGTTTCGTCTGATCCACTTACAACTACTTCACCATCAATATATGCTGTATAAGTGTCGCCTTCAACATGCAAGGTAACATTGTGAACAGAATTCCAATCGTAATCAGGTGCGTTTACTCTACCAAACGGGCTAGATTCATGACCATTCTCCCATTTACGTAACAAAAATGCTCCGCTACCGTATCCAGGATCGTATTGAAATGTATACCCATTTATTGCTTCGTTCTTACCTGTATCAGAAGCCCTAAACCAGATGCCATAGCCTTGACCTTCTGTTAACTGTGCTACATCTATATTCATCTGAAAATCATCACCGGAATAATCTGTAAATATTCTTCCTTCACCATTGCGTGTATTTATTAATCTACCCTGGTTGTCTATTTCATATTCACCTCTTGAGACATTCCAATTGTCTAGGTTATCAAAATTTTCTTCATATACATAATTACCGCTTGCCAATAGGCTATCAGCATCTTCTAAACTAGTCTCAACCTGAGAAAAAACAGATGTTACAGAAGATCTTAAACTAGGAATGGCGGAAACTATTACTAGAACAAGCACAGCTATAATTAGAGAATATTCGAGAATAGATTGTCCACTTTTTGAAAATAAAATAGGTTTCATACTACCTCCTAACAAAAATTTTATTAAAACTCTGAATATAATTAACTTAAAAAAACAATCTTCAGCTGATTTTAAAAGTAGATTTTACTAATATAATACGGTTATTGACTGAGATTACAAAAATGTAAACCAAAAAGAGGCATTATGAAAAATGTTAACGTATCGGTGATTTATTTTATAGTTTTTTTGTTTTATACATGTGGCGTTTATTTATTCATTCCACTAAAAAAGATAATACAACCTCCATACAATTGGTTAGGAGTACTATTTATCGTATTTGGTATGATTGTAAACTTAGTTGCTGACTCAGTTTTAAAGCAAACGAAAAAGAGCAAAAATAAAGAAATTAGTTTGCATAAAACCGGGTTATTTAGAATTAGCAGGAACCCTATGTATTTAGGTATGGTAACAGTATTAATTGGTGTATCTATTTTCTTTTCAAGTGTAACATCAGTGTTAGGCCCAATTATTTTTTATCTATTAATCGAAAAATTAATCATTCCAAAAGAAGAAAAGGAATTAGAAAATCAATATGGGAAAGAATATCTGAGTTACAAAAAAACAACGCGCAGATGGATGTAATATTCCAAATATCAATATCTTGTAGATAATAATAAAAAATACACAATATATTGTGTTTTTGTGTTGCAATATTTGAACTTTATTACATAATAATATTGAGAGGTGTTGATAATGAAATGTCCGTTTTGCAATTCTGTTTTACATAAAGTTCTAGACAAAAGAGAGAGTAAGGTTGGTAATTCTATCAGAAGAAGAAGAGAATGTTTAGTATGTGGGAAAAGATTTACCACCCATGAAAGAATTGATCTAGGGAATATTATGGTCATTAAAAAAGACAGATCGCGACAAACATTTTGTAGAGATAAAATTAAAAACGGGATATTAAAATCAACTCAAAAAAGACCAGTAAGTAATGACCAGATTGAAACTATGATAGATTCAATAGAATCAACCATACGAAAAGAATATGAAAAAGAAGTTGATAGTGATCAAATAGGTAATGTAATTTTAAAAGAATTAAAAAAAGTAGATCTTGTTGCTTACATAAGATTTGCTTCAGTTTATAAAGATTTTAGAGATATTGATGAATTTGTTACTGAGATTCAAGAATTGTCTAGCAATTGGAGGGCCAAAAATGTATAAACCTACTTTAGTGAGTGATGTGAAAAAGAATACTTTATACCAGTATAAAGTTGATGGTTTCAAAAAAAGAGACGGTAGCATAGTTAGTTTCAATATGAAAAAAATTCAAATTGCAATTGAAAAGGCAACTGATCAAACAAATAGAGAAAACGAAAATTCTATATCTTTACCTAATCCAGAGAAAATTTCAGAACTTGTAACTCAAGAATTAAACAACCCAACATCTATATATTTTGTACAAGAAATAGATAAAAAAAGAATAGTTAACATCGAAGACATACAAGATTTAGTTGAAATTACTTTGAGCAGAGAAGGCTATCCTGAAGTAATGGTAACATACAAAGAATACAGGAAAAAAAGAGAAAATATACGTAAGCAACTTAAAATTAGAACAAAAATCGATCAAGATTCAAGAGACTCAACAGATGCCTTATTGCTAGTAGAATCTTCATCTGAAAATATTACGTATCCATGGGACAAAGCAAGAATAATCACTTCTTTAATGAAAGAAACAAATTTGGAATATGAAGATGCTCACAGTATTGCAAAAACTGTTGAGAACAAAGCTTTTGCATGGAAAGAATCCTCAATAGGTACAACTCTTGTTAGAGAAATGGTTAACAACGAACTAGAAGCTCGTGGATACACTGTGGCTTTAAAAGATATGGCACAGTTTTCAATAGCAAAAGCAACACTAGAAACTATAATGTTTGAAAAATCTGAGGAAAACAGCAACATAAAAAGTAACAATCCAGAAGCAGTTACTCAAACAATTGGAGAATATCTTTTAAAACAATATGCTCTGGGGTTTGTCTACGAAGATAAGCTCTCTAGGGCACATTCTACGGGAAGAATCCACATACATGACCTTGGTTTCCCAGATAGAGTTTATTGTTCTTCTCATTCAATTGAATACATCAAGAAATATGGTTTAACTGGTCTTGTAAACTTAAACAGTGAATCAAAACCAGCTAAATCTGCCCAAGTCTTAACAGGACACCTAAATACATTTATTGCTTCTATGCAAGCTTACTACGCTGGAGCACTAGGTGTAGCGTATATAAATATTATGTATGCACCTTTATTGGAAGGCTTGTCAGATGAGACTATATATCAGAGAGCCCAGGAGCTAATATTCAACGGTTCTCAAAATGCTTTCGCGAGGGGCGGACAAACAGTGTTCCTAGATTTCAATATACATTCTGGAGTTCCTTCATATTTGAAACAAGTTCCAGCAATTTGTGCTGGTGGCAAGTATAAAATGAGATTACCAGATGGTACAAAGGTATTCTTAGATGAAAGCTATTCTAAAAATACTAACACAGCAGAACATAGATTAATGATATTGAAGTACAAAGACGAAGTAGTTCTAGAAGAGAGAATTGATGAGGTTGGAAATATTGTTTATGAAAAAGAAATTCAAGAAAACAATATTAGAAAAGGATACAAAGTCCTTACATATGGTGATTTTGAAGAACTATCAAGACAATTTGCAGTTGCAATGCTGGACGTTTGGGAAAAAGGCGATAAAAACGGCAGAGTTTTCGAATTTCCAAAATGCGACTTCCATGTTAGTGAAGAGTCTTATTCAGATCCAAAACAACTAGAAGTTCTTGACAGAGCAGTTGAAGTAGCATCGACTAATGGATCAGTTTACTTTATTTTTGATAGAGATGAAGTAACATTATCTGCGTGCTGTAGGTTGCGTACAACAATTAGTGATAATTATATGCTTGTCCATCCTGAAACAATGCGTTTCTGCGGATTTCAAAATGTAACAATAAATATTCCGCAAGCAGCTTATCTTGCTGCCAATGAAGGCAAAAAAGACATGGAAGGGTTAATAGAAAAAATATACGGATCTATGGATCTAGCTATTGAAGCACACTTAATGAAGAAAAAGTTTGTTGGCGAAAAAATGATGAAGAAGGGAAGCCCACTTTGGCAAATTGGGAAAGTTTCAAATGATGGAAAGCAGTACGTAAACCTTGAACAAAGCACATATATTATTGGCTTAATTGGAGTGAATGATGCTTTGCAGTACATATATGGAAAGCAAATGCATGAATCTCCCGAAATGGTTGAAAAAGCACTAGAAATTGTATCTGCAATGGATATAAAACTAAAAGAATACACGCAGAAGTACAACCTTAAATTTACATTAGAGGAATCACCTGCTGAAAGTGCCGCAAGAAGACTAGCAAAAACTGATATGGTTTACTACAAAGACCAGGCTGAAAGTATAGTAAAGGGAAGCCTTGAAGACGATTCAATATACTATACAAACTCTGTTCACTTAAACGCAGATGCAAATGTTAGCATAGTAGAAAGAATTAGAGTGCAAGGATTATTCCATGGATTAATCGAATCAGGAGCAATTACACATGCGTTTGTTGGAGAAGAAAGACCATCAAAAAACAGTATTCACAAACTTATAAAAAATACATTGTACAAGACTCAATCTGCACAACTTACAATAAGTCCTGAATTTTCTTATTGTAACAATTGCAACCATCAGATGCCTGGTGTAAATTCTGTATGTGAAAAATGCGGTAGCAAAGATGTAGACAATATATCCAGGATTGTTGGTTACTTTAGTGTTATAAACAACTGGAATAAGTCTAAAATAGCAGAACTTAAAGCAAGACAAAAAGGAAATTACAACATCACCGGTCAGGATTTACCAAATCATAAACACCTTATTCCAAACTATTCGTTAAGTAATGATTCTGGACATATTAAATGTGATAGTGGTAACCAAAATATCGAAGAAAGCGCCAGATGTACCGGCGATACATGTAGGCTATAGTTATATGGAAAATAATAAAAAATTCCTTATCGTAATTTTCGGTAAGGATAGATGTCCGCACTGCGATATTCTACATAAGAATGTAATGAATATTTTAGATGAAACACAAAACGAAGATTTTTCTCTTGATTTTCAAAACCTTTCAAGAAGAGAAGGTTTAGTGGCATTTGCTAAAGCTGAAACCATAAATGGACAGAGAATCCCAGCATTGCAAATAATGAAATTTAACAAAGATGAAGATTCTTACAAAAAAATAGTTGATACAAGAAAAGAAGGGTTTGTTGAAGAAAAAAGCGAGTTTTTTTACCCAACTTATCTGCAATTACAGACCGACTATGCAAATAACAAAGACATAACCAAGGAAGAAATCCTAGGCATAATGGATCTAGCTAGAAAACAATAATGAACAAAACAGCAATTTTTACCTATCAGCCAAGAGAGTCCACAATTGATTATGAAGGACATTTGTCTTTATTAATGTTTACAAAAGGCTGCAATTTCTGTTGTGGATATTGTCATAATCCTGAGTTAATACCAGAAACTGATGAAACACTAACCTTTGCAGAGCTTAAGGACGTCCTTAGATTTGCTAAAGACAATTGGATCGACGCTATTTCCATTACAGGTGGAGAACCAACAATGAATAATCATTTGGTTGAAACACTTGAATTTATTAAACGAGAAGGATTTCTTATAAAATTAGACACACAAGGATCATTTCCAGAAACATTAAAAAAATCTCTACCTTATTTAGATTACGTGGCAATGGACTATAAAATGCCTCTCAATAGCCTTTTCAGCTTAACACACACAAAAATAGACAAAGAACTCATAAGGAAAAGTTTGGACTTGTTAAAGAATAGCGGTAAAAATTATGAAATCAGAACCACTGTTGTACCAGGTATTCATACTGAAGACGTAATGATAGAGATATGCAAAGAACTTAATGATGTGGAAAAGTATGTACTACAATCATTTATTCCTAGAGATAATCTTCCAGATCAAAACTTACGTACAGTTCCTAGAACAAGCAGGATATTGCTAGAAGAGTATTCTGTCATCTGTTCTAAGTACTTGAAAAACGTTCAAACCAGATGAAAACACAGACAATTGTAACAGTAATGTGTTGAAATAGCGTAAAATTACACTAAAATATAACAAAAATTGTTAAGGCGGTCGTGATTTATTGTTATGGAAAATTTATATCCAATTCTATTGTCACTACAAAATAAAGAAGTATTAGTTGTTGGCGGTGGGTGTGTTGCAACAAGAAAAGTAAAAACACTAATGTTACACAACGCTAACGTGACTATTGTTTCGCCTGATTTAACAGAATACTTAGAGAATATTAATATCACTAATGTGAAAGTCATGAAGCGAAGATTCCGACCAGAAGACATTAAAAGTAAGTTTATTGTGTTTTCAGCTACAAATGATTCAAAATTAAATAAAGAGATTAAAATTCTATGCAACAAGAATAACATTCTGCTTAATGCTGTAGATGATCCGGAAAACTGTGATTTTTATATTCCTTCAATTATACGAAGAAAATCTTTAGTTATAGCAATATCTACAGAAGGCAAATATCCTTTTTTTGCAAAGCTTCTAAGAAAAAAACTTGAAGAAACAATTAATTCTACATATGGAGAAATTGTAGATTACTTAGGAGAAATTAGAAGTAATATAAAAAAATGCACACCGGAATATGAACGTAAGAAAATACTAAGAAATAAGATTTACGAAGAAATATTTAACGATCTCAAAACTGAAAGCAAAGAAACAATAAAAGCTAGGATTGATAATTGTTAATTACACATATAGGGATAAGCTTTAAAACATCTGATATTGATATTAGAGAAAAACTGTCATTCTCAAAACAACAGAAAAATGATATATATAAAGAATTGTTGAATGAAAGATATATATATGGATGCGTTATTCTTTGTACATGTAATAGAACTGAGTTTTATATTACATCTAAAACACCAAAAAAAGTAAACCAAAAAGTAATAGCTATACTTCATGCATACTATCCATTCCAGGAATGTGATATTGGAAAGTTATTTTATTTTTCTACATGTAATGACTCAATAGAACATCTTTTTAGAGTCTCATCTGGTATAGATTCTTTACTGCTTGGTGAAGACCAAATACTTAGTCAAATAAGAGATGCATATTATGAGGCTACGGAAAACAATGCCTCTGACAAAGTAATTCATACTTTGTTTCAAAAGGCTATACATGTAGGAAAAAAAGCAAGAGAAAATACTCAGATAAATAAAAAAGCTGTTTCCTTTGGTGGTTTAGCTATAGACGTTGCTATGAAGTTGTTTGGAACCTTGAAAGATAAAAGTGTGCTTGTAATTGGAACAGGTGAAATTGGTAATACAGTAATAAATAGTTTTTCAAAAAAAGGCATTGCTAGAATAAATATATCGAACCGTTCAATAGAAAAAGTAGAACAAGCAAAAGAGTTATTTCCAAATGCACATATAATACAATTTGAAAACTTTTTAGAGTCATTAGAAACAGTTGATATTGTTGTGTGTTGTACTAGCTCTTCAAAAGCAATCATTACAAAGGATAACTGTTCAGAACACATACAAAAAAGAAACGCGAAGCAAATACTGATAATTGATATAGCCATACCAAGAGATGTTTCACCAAGCATAAAGGATTTTGATTGCGTAGAGCTTTATGACATGGATTCTCTAAGAAAAGTAATAGAACAAAACTACTTTTCAAGAAATGAATCAGTAAAAGATGTTGAAGAAATAATCTCAGTAGAGATGCAAAAATTCATTAAATGGCTTTCATTAAGACACGTGGTGCCGATGATTAAACTAATGAAAGAAAATGCAGAAGAAATTAAAAGCAGTGAAATAGAACGTGCAATGAATAGGCTAGAAAAATTTTCTGAAAGAGAAAAAACTATTGTTGAAGATATGGCACATTCAATTGTTTATCGCATGTTACACAACCCGATAGAATATATAAAAAAGATTGACTATGATGAAACTGAATAGCATAACATTAGGTTCACGAAAAAGTAAACTAGCTATATGGCAGACAGAACATGCAAAAGACAAGCTTAAAGAAATTGGCATACACAACATTGAAATCGTTTTATTTACAACACAAGGGGATAAAAATCTTACACAATGCCTTACAGAAATTGGTGGTAAGGGAGTATTTACACAAGAACTTGAATATTCGTTACTTAATGGAAAAATTGACATTGCAGTGCACAGCTTGAAGGATTTGCCTGTACCATTACCTGACCAATTCAAGATTATTGCTGTATTAGAAAGAGAAGACTCAAGAGATGTTCTTATATCTCCAAAAAACTACACAATCAATACTATGCCAAAGGGTGCAAAAATAGGTACATCAAGTTTACGTAGAAAAGCTCAACTACTAGCCATAAGACCAGACTTAAACATTGTTCCAATCAGAGGTAATGTACAAACAAGAATCGCAAAGTGCATAAAAAATAATTTAGCCGGTACAATACTAGCATATGCAGGCGTAAAAAGAATGAAAATGGAGAGTAGTATTTCAGAAATATTTGATCCAGAAATTATGATGCCTGCTCCAGGACAAGGAGCAATTGCCCTTGAAGTAACAAAAACTTTCAAACATTCTAAATTGATTGAAAGTGTAAACCATGTAAAAACTTTTATTGAAACTTTTGCTGAAAGGTACTTCCTAGAGGCATTAGATGGTGGTTGTCAAACACCAATAGCTGCAAATGCTGTTGTTACAAATTCTACAATACAGCTTAATGGCTTAATAGCTTCTGTTGATGGGACAAAAGTTGTTAAAATAAGCAAAAAAGGTAAGGTAGAAGACTATAAAAACATTGCTTTATCTGCAGCAGGAGAGATTAAACAAAAAGATTGTTACAATATACTATCAGGTATCTCAAAGGGATGTTCGAATGAAAAAAGGTAAAGTATATTTAACTGGAGTGGGACCAGGTGATCCTGGATTATTCACACTAAAAGGCAAAGCAATATTAGAAAAAGCAACTTGTGTTATCTTCGATAAACTGGTGTCTTCAAAAATACTTGATTTCATACCCAATGATTGTGAAAGAATTTACGTTGGAAAAGAATCTGGCATGCATACTCTTTCGCAAGATAAAATTAATGAACTGCTAGTTGAAAAAGCCAAAGCTGGTAATATTGTTGTTAGGCTAAAAGGTGGCGATCCATTTGTTTTTGGAAGAGGTGGAGAAGAAGCCCTTTTTTGTAAAGATAACAATGTTGAATTTGAAATTATACCAGGAATTACTTCAGCCATTGCTGTTCCAGCATATGCAGGAATACCGGTAACACACAGAGATTATGCATCAAGTTTTGCTGTTATAACTGGGCATGAAAAAAAGGATCAAAAAAGAAACATTTATAGATGGGACTACCTAGTAAACGTTGTTGATACTCTAGTTTTTTTAATGGGTGTTTCCAATCTTCAGTATATAGTATCAAAATTGTTAGAGTTTGGTAAAAGTCCAAAAACTCCTGTTGCCATAATCCATAAGGGTACATTGCCAGAACAAAAATCGTGGATTGGCAGCTTAGACAGTATTGTAGGAATAGCACAAAAAGAAAATATTACGGCCCCATCAATTATTATTGTTGGAGAAACAGTAGATCTAAAGAATAAGCTAAATTGGGTTGAAAATAAACCACTATGGGGAAAGAATATTATTGTTACAAGAGCAAGGGCACAAGCAAGTTTATTAGTTAATAAATTGGAAATACTTGGCGCTAATGTTATATCGCTACCAACAATAAGAATTCAGAAAGAAAGCAATTTAAACCCTTTATATAAGGCATTTGAAAATATTCGCTCATACGACTGGATTGTATTTACTAGTGTTAATTCTGTAGCAATATTTTTTCAAGAATTCCTAAAAAAAGGGTATGATTCAAGAAATCTATACAATATAAAAATTGCTGCAATTGGTCCAGCAACTGCAAAAAGCTTAATAGATTTTGGTTTAAAAGCAGACCTAATGCCAGAAGAATATATTCAAGAAAAACTTGCTGAAGCTATTTCCAATAATGCAACCAAATGTAGTAAAATATTGCTTCCAAGAGCAAGAGGATCAAGAAAACAACTTGTCGAAAAATTAGTTCAAGAACAACATAGTGTTAATGAAGTTTTTCTATATGAAGCTGTTCAAGATAGCAGTAGCAAAGAAATATTAACTGAACTTCTAAACTTAGAAAGCATAGACTATATAACATTTACAAGCTCTTCAACTGTTCATAATTTTATGAAACTAATAAACAAAGAATTTCTCAAAAAATTAAAAAATACAAAGTTTGTTTGTATTGGTCCAATTACAAGCGATACAGAAAAGAGTTACAATTTACCAAATCCTATAGTAGCAAAAGAGTATACGATAGACGGTATGGTAGAGGCAATTACAACTTTAAAAAATAAGGAGACAAGATGATAGGATTTACAAAATTACTTTGCGGTACTGCAACTGTTTCAGAAGTAATACAACGACAACAGAGTAAACATATTCCTGCACATTTGCTGCAGTTTTCAGACATTAATAGACCATTGGTTGTATGGAACACAACAAACAGATGTAACCTTAAGTGTAAACATTGCTATATTCAAGCTGAAGATCATGAATACAATGATGAACTTACAACCCAGGAAGCATGTACGTTTATAGATGATTTAGCTTCTATGAATGTTCCAGTATTACTTTTTTCTGGTGGTGAACCCATTATGAGAAAAGATTTGTACCAATTGATAAAACGAGCTTCAGAAAAGGGACTTCGTCCAGTAATTTCAACAAATGGAACACTAATAACTAGTGAAGTAGCACAAAAGCTAAAAGATGCTGGAATAATGTATGTTGGGGTTAGTATTGATGGAAAGCCAGAAACTCATGACAAGTTTAGAAATCATAAAGGTGCTTTTGAAATGGCAATTAATGGCATTAGAGAAAGCCAGAAAATTGGACTAAAAACTGGCATAAGAATTACCTTAACCAAAGACAACTACAAGGACCTTCCATTCATATTTGATCTAGTAGAAAAAGAAAACATCCCACGTCTATGCATATATCACTTAGTGTATGCCGGCAGAGCTCAAGGATTAAGCGACCTAGATCTTTCACATGAAGAAATGAGAAAAACTATAGAGTATATAACAGAAAAAGTATTTGATTTTAAAAAAAGAAACATTGAAACAGAAGTTCTTACAACAGATAATCATGCTGACGGAGTGTTGGTATACAAAAATGTTTTGGCAAATCAACCAGAAAGAGCAGAAGAAGTAATGAATCTTTTGAAACTACATGGCGGTTGTTCGGCTGGAACAAAATTTGGTAATGTCGATCCAAAGGGTAATGTACACCCTTGTCAGTTTTGGCAAGATGCTACAATCGGAAATGTTAAAGAAAAACCTTTTAGCATTATTTGGAACCAAGAAAACCCAATGATGGACAAATTACGCCACAAAGAAGACAACGTTAAAGGCAAATGTGGTAGATGTAAATACAAAAATATATGTTCTGGATGCCGTATTAGGGCACAAGCAATTAGTGGTGACGAATGGGATGAAGATCCAGCATGTTACCTTTTTGAAGAAGAAATAAAGTAATACTTTTAGGAGATACTATGTTTCCAATGCAAAGAATGAGACGACTTAGAAAAAATAGTTCTATTAGGGCAATGGTTAGACAGAATAGCATTGAGCTTAATGATTTAATTCTTCCATTGTTTGTAACTTACGGCAAGAATAAAATGATTCCAATATCTTCTATGCCAGGGGTTTACCAGTATTCAGTAGAAAATATTGTAAAAAAAGCTGAAGAAGCATATAACGCCGGAATACCAGCTATCATTCTTTTTGGAATACCAGAAACAAAGGATAAAAAGGGAACAATGGCTTTCTCGCAAAATGGTATTGTTCAAAAAGCAGTTAAAGAGATAAAGAATAAGATACCAAGCCTGATAATAATTACAGATGTTTGCCTTTGTGGATATACAACTGACGGTCATTGCGGGTTTGTAAATGAAAAAGGCATTATAGAAAACGACTCATCTTGTGAACAACTTGCAAAAATAGCCTTATCTCATGTGCAAGCTGGTGCAGACATTGTAGCTCCTTCAGATATGATGGATGGAAGAGTAAAATATATAAGAAGTTTGTTAGACACTGAAGGTTTCCAGGACAGCATTATTATGTCCTATGCTGTAAAATACGCATCTTCATACTATGGACCTTTTAGAGAAGCTGCAGATTGCGCACCAAAAAAAGGTAATAGAAAAACATATCAAATGGATCCGGCAAATAGTAGAGAAGCCATACGCGAAGCAGAATTAGATATTAAAGAAGGAGCAGATCTGTTAATAATTAAACCAGCTTTAGCTTACCTGGATATAATATGTAAAATCAGAAATACATTTAACATACCTTTAGTTTCATACAATGTAAGCGGCGAATATGCAATGCTTAAAGCTGCTTCAGAAAAAGGTTGGATAGATTATTCATCAGTTCTAGAAGAAACACTTGTTTCTATGAAAAGAGCTGGTTCAGATATGATTATAACTTATTCTGCCATGGATATGGCAAGATTGATTAATGGGAGGTAACTTATGCTAGTATCATGGAATAGTACAAACCAGTGTAATATGTTTTGTGCCCATTGTTACCGCGAATCAGGTAACATAGCGAAAAATGAGTTGAATACAGTTGAAGCAAAAAAAATGATAAGGGAAATGAAAAAAGCTGGTTTTCAAATAATGATATTTAGTGGTGGTGAGCCATTAATGAGAAAAGATATATATGAATTAGGCTCCTACGCTAAAGAAATTGGCTTAAGACCTGTACTCGGTACAAATGGGACATTAATAACAGAAGAAATAGCAAAAAAGATTAAGGACGCAGGTTTTATGGCTGCTGGAGTTAGCTTGGACACCCTTTCAGAAGAAAAATACAATGATTTTAGAAAATTTCCAGATGCATTTAAAAAAACTGTCGCTGGAATGAGTAATTTGCGCAAAGCAGGAGTTCCATTTCAAATACATACAACTGTAATGAAATGGAACGTAAATGAACTTGATAACATGACAGATTTTGCTGTTGAAATTGGAGCTAGAGCTCATCATATATTCTTTCTGGTACCAACAGGAAGAGGTGCAGAGATAGAAAAGCAAGCACTAGAAATAAAAGAATATGAAGAAGTGTTAACGAGTATAGTTAAGAAACAAGTTGATTGTCCTATAGAGGTTAAACCAACATGTGCACCCCAATTTGTTAGAATTGCTAAACAGCAAAATATAGATATTCGTTTTAAAAGAGGTTGCTTAGCTGGTTTAAGTTACTGCATAGTTAGTCCAAAAGGTGATGTTCAGCCTTGTGCCTATCTCAATATTCCATTAGGTAACGTAAGAGAAACACCATTCGATGAAATTTGGAAAAACAACAAAGTGTTAAAAAAACTTCGCACTGTCGAATATACAGGTAAATGCGGAATATGTAACTACAAAAATACTTGTGGTGGATGTAGAGCAAGAGCCTATTACTACGAAGGTGATTACATGGCAGAAGATAAGCACTGTATGTATAATCCAAAAACAGATAAAGTTGAAAATGAATAGTTTTGAAAAAAAACTTCTTATAGAATTACAAAATAATTTCCCATCTTCGGAAACTCCATATAAGGATTTATCTGAAAAGCTGGGTGTACCTGAAGAACAAATTTTAGATACAGTAAAAGAGTTAAAAAAGCAAAAGTATATTAGAAGAATTGGTGGAATTCTTAACAGCAAAGAAATTGGTTATCATTCTGAATTATGTGCAGTTAAAATTCCAGCTGAAAATATTGAACAATGTGCCCTTATAATTAATGAATCTTCATTGGTTACGCATAATTACCAAAGGGAAAATGAGTTTTCATTATGGTTTACGTTTTGCGAAAAAAAAGAACTATTTGAAGACTCACTAAAAAAACTTGAGAATAAAATTGAAGCAAATATATATAGGCTACCAACAAAAAAACTCTTCAAGACA
Organism: Caldisericia bacterium; assembly: GCA_023146045.1. Lineage (GTDB taxonomy): Bacteria > Caldisericota > Caldisericia > UBA6126 > UBA6126 > JAGLCW01. The sequence goes on along the minus strand of JAGLCW010000237.1, from coordinate 3,925 downwards.
AAAGTTATCTTGGACTTCAAACATGAATAATTTTTCTAACAAAGAAATCGCACTACTGGAATTTTTGCAAAAAGATATCCCCATATGCAGTAGACCTTACAAACTATTAGCGGAAGAACTAGATATTTCAGAAGTAGAAGTTTTGGAAATAATTGAATCTTTTAAAAAAAGAAGAGTTATAAAGAGAATTGGTGCAATACTTTATCATAGAAATGTTGGATACACCAGCAATGCTATGGTTGCATGGAATATTGAGACAAACAACATTGATATTGTTGGAGATCTTTTTTCAAAATACACCCAAGTCAGCCATTGCTACTACAGAAATTCATTTCCTTCCTTCAATTACTCAATCTTTACAATGATTCATGCAATGTCAGAAAACCAACTGAATGAATTGATAAATCAACTAGAGATACTTTCAGATTGCCATGACTATAAAGTACTAAAAAGTGTAAAAGAATGGAAAAAAGTAAGCATGCAGTATTCTTTTAAATAGTAGCCTCAAACCCCATTAACAAAAAACTTATTTAACATTTCAAAGTTTCATTTAATTCCAAAATTATTCCAAGTGTAAATTCTTTTCTATTTCTTGTATTTGAATTTCTTCAGAGTACAATGCACTCAAATATGATAGAAAATATTTTTGTCATATTGCAAGCACATTGAAAAAAATTAAAGGAGGTGGATGCAAAAAAACCCATAAATATTTGTGTATGTTTTTTTAATTTTGTTCCACAACAAACAGCTTGAGTGGGGTTCGACTTCAACATGTCCATTTCTGGATAAATATGGCTATTTATATCGTCTTTGGTGCGATTTACCAGATGGCGAGAAGATTTTTTTAACCAAAACAAATCTGTTGAATCTTGAGGACAAGCTAAGTGTTTCCTTAAAAGATATTGAGAGTTTTGACATAGTAGATGTTTCAAACGAAACTATTGTAGTTAGTTCTAGTTCAACAACCCTCTCTGCTTATGATAATAAGGAATTGACTGAGATGTGGAAACTTCACAATGCAACTGGTTACAGTGAGATCCAACAAGATGGAACCATGTTAGTTATTCTAAAGAATAAATTTATTTGTCATATACGCGTAGATGACGGAATGATCATAAAATACTGGTGTACAAAAATAATTCTTAACAGAGGATGTAAATGTACAAACTTATCAAGTGATGATCAAACATTACCAACTACAATATGGATTACACCTAACAACGTAGCAATTGTTTTCATTGATGAAGCAATACCATTTGCTTTGTTAAACACAGTAATCCATACTTAAAAAATCCTTGCATTTTCTTTAACTAATGAAGAATCAGAAATCTAACTAACTAATTCAAACAATTTAGAATAAGTCGAATCGAATATTGTATTTGATATTGATGGAAGTAATACAATAATATTATGAAGAAAATAATGGATTAAAACTATAAGAATGAATACGCTTAAAGAGGATATATATGCAGAATAAATTTGAAAAATCAGAACAACTGTTTTCAAAAGCTTGCGAGTTTATGCCTGGAGGGGTTAATAGTCCCGTTAGAGCATGGACACACATTGGTATGGATCCTGTAATTATTGATCATGCCCAAAAGTCATATATTTATGATGTTGATGGAAATAAATATATAGATTACATTTCTTCATATGGTCCACTTATTCTAGGACATGCATATCCTTCTGTTGTTAAGGCTATAACAGAAACTGTTAAAAATGGTACTAGTTTTGGGGCTACATCTGAAAAGGAAATTGAGTTTTGCTCTACAATATGCGAAACATTCCCATCAATCGATATGATCAGGCTTGTAAATTCTGGAACCGAAGCAACTATGAGTGCTTTAAGGTTAGCAAGAGCATATACAGAAAGAGATATTGTTATAAAATTTGAAGGATGTTATCATGGTCATGCTGATTCATTTTTAATGAAAGCTGGCTCAGGTCTATTAACTGAAGAAATTCCTTCTAGTCTAGGTGTTCCAAAAGCAATTGCACAAAATACTATAACTTGTGATTTTAACAATATAGATTCTGTTAAAGCTGTGTTTAAGAAATATCCTCAAAGCATAGCTGCTGTCATCGTCGAACCATTCCCTGCAAATATGGGATTAATGCTACCAAGAACCAGGTTTTTAAAAGAATTAAGAAAAATAACTCGGGAGTATAAAACACTGTTAATATTTGACGAAGTAATAAGCGGGTATAGATATCTTTATGGTGGAGTTCAGAATATTTGTAATATTGAACCTGATTTAACAACATTGGGTAAAATTATTGGTGGTGGTTTACCAATCGGTGCATATGGTGGTAAAAAAGAAATAATGTCATTAGTTGCTCCCATTGGAGATATGTACCAAGCTGGAACTCTCTCAGGTAATCCATTAGCAGTATCTGCAGGTATCGCTACTCTTAATGAATTGAAGAATAAAAATGTTTACGAAAACATAGAATACAAAACGAAAGTGCTGACCAAAGAGCTAGAAAACATTCTTTCGAAAAAAGGTATTCCTCATGATATCCATCAATACGGTTCAGTATTTTCGATATTTTTTACAGATAGATTAGTTACAACATTTAAAGATGTAATTACTACGGACAAAATTAGGTATGGGAAAATATTTCGTAATTTGTTACAAAAGGGAATAATGTTACCACCATCACCATATGAAGTTTGTTTTGTTTCATTTTCACACACTGAAGATGATATCCATAAAACCCTAAAGGATTATAAATCATGTTTTTAAAAAAAGAAAATGGACAAACAATATTAGAAGTTGCCCTTATTAGTGCCGTATTGGTATTAGTTATCGTCACTTCAATGTCAAATCTAAGAAACTCTATAAGTAGCGTTTTTACTAAGACAATAGAAGTTCTAAATAACGAAGAACAAAATGTACCAGATACTGAATTAACTACATTAGGAAATACTGTACCAGAAATATCCACAAACATGATAGATCACATAAATGCTTTTTATGATAAAAATGGTCGCTACCCACGAAGTTGGGTTGATTATGCCTATACCGATATTGGATTAGACCCAGATGAATGGAGAAAAAAAGTATATAATGGTGTAATTTACAAACCAAACGGTGAAAACTTGCGTATTAGACCAGGTGATGGATATTATTTTCAGATTAAAGATCTTAATGGTAAAACACATAAGTTACCACACGAATACAATTGGGATTTAGTGTACAGGATACCAAACGATAACAAATGGTACTATCACGGTGTAAACGGTCCTGTAGTTCAAATAGAGACTCTAGAAATAATTAAGGATGAATAGGATCACTTTAATGATACTAATATTTATCAACTGAAATTAGTCTCTAGATAAAGTGAGTTTCACCAAAGGAGTTTGAAAATGAAAAGAATATTTTTCATGCTACTGCAGTGATGATTTGCTCTTTCTTTCTTTGTAGATGCGGAAGCTATAGAAATTTAAAAAATTAAGTAATAGAATCTCTACCAATGGATTTGATAGAAGCAGTTCATTTAGAACCATCCGTAAGAATGGTAACAAATAGAAATTCAGAAGTAGATTACTTGTTTCTTGGTGAAGATATCATTTCTTCCTCTTTCAAGAATCAAGTGTACACAATTGATGGTTTTGATTGCTAACACTAATATAATAGTATCACCATGGGTGCTAGTACATAATCATGTAAAAATAGTGTCCAACTTTTTTCCCGCCACTCCCCTCGTACCTTCCGTTTTTATCTAAAGCTGGAATAATAATCTTTTCCCATTCTTCAGGTTCTAGATCTAGTAGTTTTGCGTGTACATCTCCTGTACTCCATCTAGTACCAATTAATATTTCAGCACAATTATCTTCCATTCTTGAACGTTGAGTTCCTGTATAGATTTGCCATGAATCAATCTTTGATCTGTCTTTTCTTATCTTTACCCATGGGAACAA
>JAGLCW010000236.1 GCA_023146045.1 Caldisericia bacterium | reverse complement strand
GGAAAAGGATTGATTGGTTAAAACTATCTACAGGGATCTTTGAAGATGAAAAAATTATTCTTCTTTTATCTATGAGAGATGGAGAAAAAATTATCATCTTCTTTCTTAGACTTTTAACAATTTCTGCAAAACAAAATCAAAATGGAAAGATTTCTTTTTCAGAAAGTGTTCCATATTCTGTAAAAAACTTAGCAAAAATTTGTCAAATTTCTGTAAAAAAGTGCGAAGATTTTCTCAAAATATTGGAAAAGTTTCAGATAATTTTCACAGAATTACTGAAAAATAATGAGAAAAAGTTGGAGAAAAACCACGAAAATAAATTCATTTTTATCACAAATTGGGAAAAACACCAATCAACAGATAGACTTGATAAAATCAGACAGCAACAAAGCGAACGAGCTAAACGCTACAGAGAGAAACAGCAAGAGAGTAACGTTACAATCACGTTACCGTCACGTGACGATCACGCAACAGAAGTAGAAGTAGAGTTAGATAAAGAATTAAAAAATATACAAAAAGATTCCACATATAAAAATTCTCAAAAATTAATTGATCCTCTGATTAGGAATTCTGAAAGATCCAAAGATCCTAAGCCTAAAGCCAAAAACAAAGATCCTAAAAATCTCAAAAAAGTAGAATCTAAAAAGCCTTTGGATTCCTCTTCAAGTGTGGATACTGTGGATAAAATCACAAAAAGCGAAGAGCCAAATCAGAAAAAATTCATAACCGACGTGAAAATTATTTTGAAAAACCTAAATGATATCACGGGATGCCGTTTCAGGCTGACAGATTCATTCAAAAAATCTGTTATTGGAAGGCTCAAGGATGGGTACACAGTTGATGATTTCACAGTGTTGATCAGGGAAAAGACTAAAGAATGGAAGGGCACAGAGTTTGAAAAGTACCTGAGACCAACAACGCTATTCAGACCATCAAAGTTTGATGAGTACTTGAATCAAGCATATTGCAAAAAAACCAATCAACCACCAAAAGGCGGAATATCAAGATTTGAAGGGAGAAATTGATGATAGATGAATTAGCAAAAGCTATCCAGAATTTTCCAATTGGATTTAAAAATGATCTTCTGGAAACAAAAAAAAGATCAGAAGTTAATCTTCACAACTACTTAAAAACAATGTTTGGTGAAGGTTACACTGGCCATTTTAGAAAAGAACAATTAGTCAGACCTGAAGAGGAAATCAACTCAATAGCAGCAATTGCTGTAAATGCTGGACCATTATCTCACGGAGCATTATTTTGTGGAATACCTGGATGCGGAAAGACAATGACAATGCTACAAGTTGCTCATTTAATTGGACATACGATCTTAGAAAACTATCTTGCGAATGCCTTCAGTGATGGGAGCATGATGCCACCAGTTGTTGATGATTGGTTCAAAGCCAGAATGAAGCTCTTTTACATGAGTCAAATGGATAAAGATATGGTTACGTCATGTAAAAAGAATACTTCTTTTATCTTCCTTGATGACATTGTATTTGTTGGATTAACAGATACCAAAAGACAGATGCTTGAAGGCATAATTGAAGCTTGTTGCAGAAACAACTCAATAATCTTTGGCACAACAAATATTCATCCTGATGATCTTAAAGAATTACCTGAAATGCAAAGGGTTTACTCAAGACTAAACCTTAAATGTAAATTTGTAATCTTTAAATCACAAGACTTTAGATTAACACAAAAATTAGGAGAAATTTAATGAATGAAAGTAGCGTGACGAATCACGTGATGCATCACGTGACGAATAACACAAAAATTAGTATTTCAACATTAGAAAAAGTATGTGAATTTCATAAAAACCTATGCAAATTAGTTGAAGAAAATAACAATGCATTTATCAACTACACTGCATCATTTTTCAAAAACAATACACAAAGAATAAGTATTTCATTAACACTAAACGGAGAAGAAAAGATATTGAGCGTTTCAATGGATAAAAGCAATTGCTCAGCAAAGTTAAATTCAGAAACCTTATCAAATAGCTTGATGAACAATCTTTTTACTAACATAGAAAAGGAGATCAATCATGGCTGATGCTAGATTGAAAGAATGTCCAAAATGCCGTTATGCTGGATCATATATATATGTTGCTCCATCAAAAGGAAAAGGCTTATTTGAAGGATTTACTAGATACTATGCAACTTGTGTTCACTGTGGGAATAGAACTGAGTACTATTTATCTGAAATTGAAGCTATAGAAGCATGGAACAAGGAGGAAAGACATGAACGTTGATAGATTTGATGAACTAAAAGCTGAAATCTTGGATAAATGCTGCAAAATACTTGATCAGAAAAAAAGTGAATACACACAGGGTAATGACAGGCTTGATATCTTTGCGAAAGCATCAAATTTAAATAATTGTTCAATCCAACAAGCACTATTTGGAATGGTAACAAAGCAAATTGTATCTCTAGCCAATTACATTAATGAAGATAAAGATCTGGATCAAAACTATGAGGATAAGCTTGTGGATATTATTAACTACATGATCTTTCTTTATGCAATGAATAAAGATGAGTTTACAAATGCTAATTAATGCAGAGTTTAACAAAGATTCAAAAGAGCTAGTTCTTAACATGGAACTTCCTCATTGGTATAGCAGAGATGGAAAGTACATGGCTATTACAAAGAATAACAAATACATTGCAATGAGGAACGGAGGAATGAGACTTAATCCAAGAATTAGGCAATGGTACATAGAATTGGTTCTAGACAAACACATAGATACAAATTTTAGAGACAGCATTGAAGAATTTTGCACATTGGCCAAAGATTTTGAAATTATTAGAGTAGATCTTTATTGGGAACTACGAAACAAAAAAATTGACTCACACAATTACACTGAATTTCTTTTAGATGGAATTGAAAAGCTTACAGGAATTAATGACAATCACTTTTATCCATCGTATAAAAATAGGATTAAGGGAAGCATCAATGCAGTTACTGCAGTATTAAAAAAAGGAGAACATCATGAAAGAATCTAATGAAATAACAAAACATATACCAGCATTCTTACTCTTTGATTTTGAAACAACAGGATTCAATCCTCCAGGAGATAAACCTGTTCAATTAGCTTACATTAAGTTAAATGCAGAGTTTGCAATTCTAGAAGCAAAGAACTTTTACTTCCAAGTACAAGAAGAAGTTCCAGAAAGTGCTTCAAAGATACATGGATTAACCAAAGACAAACTAATTGAGCTTAAGGCTGGAACAATTGAAGAGTATAGAGAAGAAATCTGTAAAGACTTTACTATTCCTGGGATCATTCCTATTGCTCACAATGCTCAATTTGACATGAAGTTTATAAAGGAATTCTTTGTCCAAGATCCAATTAAATACTTCTGCACAATGAACTATTACACAAACATTGTTAAGCTTCCTGGAAGATATGGAAAGTATAAGTGGCCAAAAGTATCAGAGACAATAAGCTTCCTTAAGGTTAATGAATCTAAAGCACTTAAAGAGTGCCAAAAACATTATGGAAAAGAAACAATAGGCTTCCATGATGCAAGATTTGATATTGTTTGCATTCTGAAAATGGTCCAAGAAGATAAAGTATTGACAGAAGCATTAATAAATTTTGGAAAATAACTCAATTATTTTTACTTTTAATTAAATAGTTTAAGTATTTTATTAAGAAAGTATTAAGAATTTAAAGTACCATTATTAGTGGTTAAACTATTATTTGGTTA
>JAGLCW010000235.1 GCA_023146045.1 Caldisericia bacterium | reverse complement strand
AACAATCAGACGCTTAAATGAAGAGATTGAAAGATTTAAACAAGAAAAAAAATCTCTTGACATCCAGATCGCAAGGATAGAGCAGAAAAAAACAACCATAAGAACAGCATTAAAGCTGACAACCTCAGAAATGGAGGGATAACATGAGTTATTTTGATGAAGTAAGGGTAAAACAGTCGATATTGTCCTCAACCGACAACTCAACAACAACAAACCTTGCTAGTAGTGCGACATTTACAGGCACAGCAGAGGAAACGTTTGGCATAAATGGGATACAGGTTTATCATTACTCTGATCAACCTTGTACAATCTACCTTGACCAGAGCCTAGACGGCACAAACTGGGATGTTGTAGATCAGTTTGCATGTTTAGCGTCTACTGCATATACGGAAACGCTTATAAGTGTGGCTCCATACTATCGGGCAAGGGTTACAAACACAGGAAGCCTCACTACAACGGTAATGAGATTCGCAACAGGTATGACCCCGATAATAAACCCACTTCCAAGAACCTTGACCGAAGACGCAAGGTTGAAAACTGAAACAACGCTTGTGGGCAAAGAAAACACAGGTAGACACGTCTTTGTGTCTCCAACAAATACTTTAAATGTGAATTCAAATACAAGGTTGATTGGTACAAATTTCGATGGATCAACAAAAGACCCAAACTTTTGGACAGAAACGGTAACTGGCACTGGATCAGTTGCTCAGGCTGGAAAAATAACTCTAGCCACTGGTGTAACCGCAAACTCGACAGCTCAATATGAAACAGTAAGGCGAGCCAGGTTTGTTGTAGGGTATGCTTTAAGATTTTTAGGGTTATACTGCTGGACAACTGTTGGAGAAACTGACAATGTGAGAAGGTGCGGAGCATACGATACTAACGATGGTTGGTTCTTCCAGCTAGATGGTTCAACTTTTAGCATTGGCATCAGAAGTGCAACGGTTGATACTTTAGTTAACAGTGGTAGTTTTAACGGCAACAAAGGGGTTAATTTCGCTCCTGTCGCTGCTGAAAAATATCGTATGGAAATAGAGTGGACACCTTTTGGGGCATCTTTTTACATAGATGGCACTTTGCTTCACTCAATTAAACCTGCAGACATGCCGATTCACCTGTCTTTACCGGCTAGAATGGAAAATATAAACAGCGGTGGTAATACATCAGATGTTAGTTTTGTTAGCAGGGGTTCTGTTGTTCTTCGAGAGGGTGAATTAAAAACAAATGCAACTTATAAATACATTACAGGCGTTACTACAACGGTGCTCAAGCGGGGTGCTGGACAATTACACACAATTGTAAACAATGATAACGCAGGGACTCTAACAATCTATGATGGTGAATCAGCGGCTGGTGTGACCATGGCTGTGATTGACCTGGTGAAGGTTTTGGGAACTTTAACTTTTGATGCTCCATTTAGCGACGGCTTGACAATCGCATTAACAGGAGCAACCGCAAAAATAACTGTTGTTTATGAATAATTGTGCTATAATAATATATGAGGTGATATATAAAAAATGAAAACACTTGGGCAAGAGATTACAAACGATTTGATAAAGCAAAAACTATCTGACGGGAACGGCGGTACTGCCTGGGTGTTTGCGGAGCTGTTCAAAAGAATAGGGGTATGTTCACAAAAAGTTGATGACCTCGAAAAACTCCTACAACCAATTCTTAAGGAAAGATCAAATAGGCGGGCGGTTGTGGGTTGGTTTGGCAACGCAAAAGCGAACATATCGGCCTTTGTAATTTTTATATTCCTCATAGCAGATCTAGTTGTGAGAATCGCGAATATGTTTTAAATATCCGTCCCCTGCCAGCGAACAGGGAAAACTGTGTGTAAAAGTAATAAAACAGGACATAACAGCTGGGGACTTGCAGGGGCGGAAGAACTTGGAGGCAACAATGAGACCACACATAACAGAAGCCACAAACAGGTTTATAAATGACTTAAGAAGTGGCAAGTTGAAAAGAGACAAACTTCCTGACGATACACGGGAAGAGCACTCAATGACAGAAAAGCAAAACAGTGATAAATTCGATGAGTTTTTGAAAAGCGATCTGTTTAAAATGATAATGGACATGTAATGAACACTAGAAAAATAAAAGAAACACTAAAGTATCAAGTATTCCACCATTCTTGCATCCCTGTGCATTATTCAGATGAATTACATTTATCAATCCTAAAGCGAGAAGCTCAAGCCTTCAACGAAAAGAACCCCTCCTGTGATTCAGTAGCTCAATACAATTATGTTATCTTACCTTCTGGCAGGGTAGAAAACCTTGTACCAGCAGGGATATACACCGCACATTGTGGACTCAACACAGGTGAAGGGAAAATAAACAACGATAATTCAATTTCAATATGCGTGAGTGCAAACCTAGACAGGGAAAAGATGACAGACCTACAGTGGAAAGCACTCATAAACGAAGCAAGGTATCAAGGAGAACATAGAGGATTGAAACCTGCCAGACACAAAGATATAGTGGCGACAAGTTGCCCTGGTAGGAATTTCCCTTATAGTAAGCTATTAAAGGAGATGAAAGTGAAAAAGCTTTATGATGATGTTGACGAAAAAAGATGGAGTTATCCAGCAATAGAGTACGTTTCAAGAGCTGGTATTATGACAGGCGACGAGTACGGATTCAGACCCAAAGACCCCGTTACAAGGGAGGAATTGGCACAGGTTATTTACAACCTAGAAAGGAAAAAATAGTGAACAATCTAGATATAAAACCACATATGAGTGATGAAGACAAAAGGATATTTAAGCCATGCATTGACAAAATAGATGGATACATGCAACACCCCGAAACATGGAATCAGGGGGGTGTTTGGGCAGACGCTTTAGATTATTGGTTACGATTTAAAAACTTGGTGTTAAGTGGAAACGAAAACATCGCAGGGAGAGACTGATGGACTGGATAAGCATTTCGGCAGCATATGGATTACTTGTACCGCTTATAATTGAGCTTACAGCAAAAAAGCTTAAAGGTAAGTGGAAAATTGTTATTGTCTTTATGTTTTGTATAACCGGTGCTATAGTTGGACAGGGAGTACTTGGAGCTTGGGAAAACTGGGACATCTCACAGTTGATTATAAGCTCAATCATCGTTCTAGCTTTGGCAACCAACTCATGGTCAATGATGTGGAAAAAGTGGTTTAAAAATGATCCCGATCCATTGCTTAAAGCAACCGTTTATAATCCTTACGGAAAAGACGGATTGACAAATCCTTAATAATAAGGTATATTTACTGTACTAACTCTGAGCCCTCTGGTAATTCCTTCCAGGGGGCTTTCTTCTTTTTACACCTCCAAAACATTCACTATGGCGGTGTTCCACCGTGCGAGCTTTACATAAAGTAGCAAACTAACACTATATATAGAGACAAAAGTTAAAGTAAATTAAAAAAAGTTTATCCCCTCAATCCTGCTCGCAGTGAGCAGTTCACAAAAAAGACAAAATAAAAACGTATAATTGTTTGTTTTGCTATTGTATATATATATTTTTGTTGTATACTAATACTATGTTAACGGTTAAACGTTGACAAATACAGAGTTAGGAGTTAGAAAATGATTATATTAATTGGAGAACCAACCACGACATTGGGCGGTCTGCTTGAACGAAACAAGTACTTCTCCCTTGGAGACGGAGATTATTCCAAGGAAGGGAAAACCTACCATGTAACCCGTTGGACTTGTAGGGGTGGAAAATTGACCGTACAAC
>JAGLCW010000234.1 GCA_023146045.1 Caldisericia bacterium | reverse complement strand
GCTCAAAAACTCTCTATGGGTATGCTTACAAAAGAACAAATCACTTCTTTTTTGGATTGGTTGGAAAAAGAACGTAGCTGTGGTATTTCAACAAGAAATCAACGCCTTGCAGCAATACATTCTTTTTTCAGGTACTCACAGTATGAAGAACCATCTGAAATTTTGAACTTCCAGAAAGTGATGTCAATACCATCAAAGAAAGCACCAAAAACATCTATGCCATATCTTTCTCCAGATAATATGAAGCTTTTACTTGTACAGCCAGATAAATCTACTTCAAAAGGAAGACGTGATTTGACTCTGTTGAGTGTTCTCTATGATTCTGGATGCAGGGTTCAGGAACTTGTTGATATTACTGTAAAAGATGTTGTGCTGGATATTCTTCCTGTCCTTATCCTTTCAGGTAAAGGAAATAAGGTACGAAGAATTCCTCTGATGAAAAATACACTAACCCTATTGGAATATTACATCCATGAACATTCTTTAGATAAAACATGGAAGAATGAAAATCCTCTTTTTTGGAACAATCAGCATTCTAAGCTTACCAGAGGAGGCATAGCATTTATCATTTCAAAATACGTACATTCAGCAAAAAAGGTTTCTACAAGTTTCCCTGACACAGTAACTCCGCATATGTTTCGCAGAAGTAAAGCAACTCACCTGTTAGAAGCTGGTGTAAATCTAATATATATCCGGGATTTTCTTGGACATGAGAATATAAAGACGACGGAAATTTATTTAAAATGTAATACTGCAATAAAACGAAAAGCTATTGAAAAAGCTTATCCCGATTTAATAGACAGCAATTTACCTGAATGGAATAATAATAAATCCTTATTAGATTGGCTTGCTAATCTATCATAACACAGATATTATGCAAAGTAATTTGAACCTGAAACACGATAATATGTACTTTTTTTCAGTTACTTTGCATAATCTTTTACTTCGCATAAGGCGGGTTATGCATAGCTATGCATAACCCGCCCTGTGCCGCTCCTTGAGTAGTTGGGAACAGTTCATTTTGATAAATGTAACCTGCTTTAAGGAATTTCTTTAGTATCTTCTTATCCATTGGAATATTGTTGAGGAGATAAGAATGGCTGATTTCATCAAAACAGCTCTTGATATCCCCTTCAAGAATCCAAGTAGGTGAAGATTGTTTTGCTAAAAGCCTAAACATATATTCCATAGCATCATGAGCACTTCTATTTTTTCGGAAACCAAAAGAAATTCTATCTGCTGTTGTTTCTGCAATGGGTTCAAGAGCAAGGAGGTATAATCCTTGCATTGCTCTATCCTTCATTACAGGAATACTTAACGGACGTTTTTCTTTCTTACCGAACTTTTCGATGTATACTCTTTTTAGAGGTTTAGCAGTATAGCCTTTTTGTTTAAGCTGATTTACTGCATTTAGTTTCTCCTTTGCTGTTAACCATAGCACGTTATCTATGCCAGCTGTTTTCTTTCCTTTATTTGTTGTTACTCTTTTAACTGATAATAATTTTGCATAATAAGAATTTACTAATAAGTACTGTAAGCGTTTAACAAGATTCCAATTTTCGTTTTGTACTGCCTTCACAATCCTGATCTGGAGTCTATTAACATAAGATTCAGCTTGTTTCCAGTTAATGGTATTCCAATACTGATTTCTATTGCTTTCTCTCATCTCGGATGGCTTCTCGTGTTTAACCACGTAATTGAATGCACAATCCTTCATAGAGTTCTGTTTCTTCATGTGAGTGAACACCTACAGAAAGTCAGCGGCTTTTCAGCATGAGGCAAATATTGAACCCCTATATTCTTCATTACAAAGAACCATTCGCTTTGTTCTGCTTCCGTTACCCTCTGGACATTAACATTTCTTACGATTTGCTTACTCAGAATGAAATAGTTCATTCTGAGAATCCATAGGGCTTACCATGTTCTATTGTTTGCATAATTGTGGTAACCTTAGGCTCCAACTGTAAGCCGGAGGATAATGCGTTCATCTCCTGCAGTGTAGAAAAAGCCACTGCAGTCTATCCCCTTTCCCATTTTGGGTAAAGCGTATCAACCAAATTTCGCTTCTTCTTGATAACGACTCTTACATTGGTTCATTTAACTTAGCCATAGTAACCTTTCTCTAGCAATATTGAGCTTATGGTTAGCCCGTTTTTCACATTATCTTGTCAGCTTTGCACCTTGCCGTTACCAGCAACGCACATGACAGTGGAGAACCTCCAGATGAAAGGAGGTGCTTTTACACAATACAAACAATAACATCAAGTCGCACTCTTCTTACCAAGTCTACTGCGTGATTAACAAGCTTTATAATGTGGAATTTATCAAATGTAATTTCTGCTAGTGGAAAATTTTCTTTGCATCCCTGAATAAATGATGGTGACATATCCATAGAAACGTCTTTAATGTTTAAAATGTTCCCGCCTTGTCTACCTATAGCTTCAGCAATTGACTCACATGTATCTTTACCCTCTGTAACATGAAAGACTTTCCGAGCTTCCATGTCTACAGCCAAAGTAACATAGTTGTGGCCTTTTTTTCTAGAGGTTTCATCTATTCCGATAGATGTCATATTTGAACTATCAATCTCTTTGACAGC
>JAGLCW010000233.1 GCA_023146045.1 Caldisericia bacterium | reverse complement strand
AAACCATCTTTAACAATTTGTCATAAATGGTAAAAAAAAAGAGCTACTAAATAAATAGTAGCTCTTTTTTTGGGTGTAATGTAACTTACTATTTATTGTTTAATAGTAATTTCTTTTAACTCACTGTTCCAATCAATTGAAGCACCAATGGCTTCACTAACAAATCTTAAAGGAACAAAGGTTCTTCCACTTACGATTTCAGGAGCAGCTTCAAGAATTATTTTCTCTCTGCCAATGACTCCTTCTTCTTTAATCAAAGCTTCTACTGAACCTATTTTGATGGAAATAGTAATGTCATCTTTTGTAATTGTGATAGACTTGGTTGCATTTTCCCAACCTACTTCTGCACCTAATGCTTCTGCTATGAAACGTATTGGTACCATTGTACGATCATTTTTGATGTATGGTGCAACGTCGAGTGTAACTTCTTCTTCGTTTACACTTGCTTTTTGGTCACCTATTCTAAGTTTTACAATGTTTACTACTATTACATCATAGGATTTGATTGCTTCATTAAATGCATTGTCACTAGATGTTATTTCAATTCCATTCCAACCATGCTCTAGCGCTACTGTAGCTTCAAATCTACCTTCTTTGTCTAGAACTAGATCTTGGTTGCCTATTTTGACAACACAGTTAGTTTCTGTTTTACCTTTAATGGTAATTTCTCTTTTACATGTTTCTTCTGGTATTTCTGTTTCTATTTCTAATATTGGAAGTACTGTGTCGAGTTCTACGTTTAAGACAACTCTTGTTTCTAGTCCTTTTCTGTTCTTAGCAATAACTGTTATTTCGTTCATTCCTTCAGTTAGGGTTACTTTTTGTTCAAATGAACCGTTCTTTTCTTTTTGAACTTCATTGCCGTTTATTGTTAAGATTGCTTGAGCGTCTGTCATTCCTGTTACTGTTATTTCAGACTTATTGGTTATGCACTCTTTGGATGGGAATACAATATCAAGCACAGGAGGTACTGCATCTGGGTTACGTAAAACGTTTACCGTTACCACTTGGGTTTTAGTTATTGTTCCAGATTTAGCTTCAATCATTAGGTTTACTTTTTTGTCTTGTGTCTTTTCTTTAAAGCTAAAACTAAATGTTGATTCTAGTGGAGCCTTACCTGATTCTGGTTCAAAGTTAAATGTTTCTAGTTCAGATACTTCTCCTTTTAGAGAAAGAACTACATCGTCGTTAACGTATGGGTCTGGAGTTACTTTAATTTTCAGTGTTAGTTCGTCTCCTGCCATTAAATCCATGTTATCTGGTTCTTCTATCTCCATAATGAATCCTGGAGGTCTGCTTTCAATAACATTTATTTTACTTTTGTAGGTTTTTTGTTGGCTAGATGTTAAAGAATCTATAATGAATGAAAAGTCTTGAGATGCATTAACAGAAGCGTCTTGAGGTATCTGATAGTTTATTGTTATATTTGCTTTTTCATATGAATCAAGTACTAGGTTTGGTATATTTCCGCTTTGTTCTTTTCCGTCAACAGAAACAGAAT
>JAGLCW010000232.1 GCA_023146045.1 Caldisericia bacterium | reverse complement strand
ATGTGGGATACCTGGTTGTGCAGCAATTCCATCATGTATTCCAGGTAAATTTGAAAAAGGTACATTTGATGGATATACATGGTCAGCAACATTTCCAACAAACAGTGTTCCTACACATATAGCTGAAACAGAATTCAGTACACTAAATAAAATACAAAATCTTCATACAGAACCAAGTGTTGTACCGAATATAGAACAATGTGATTGTGAACATGTTCCTGAATATGATCCAGTATACGCATCAATCAGGATGCTTACCGGTTCTGGTATTGGATACAATAGATCAAGAACTGTATTATGTAATGCTTCAGCAGAGAATTTAGGCAATATTACACCAGAAGGATGTCCTATCAGGGAACTTGAATATCTTGTTCATATTAATAGAATCACCGAAAGCCATACGATAAATAGGAGCAAAAATGTCAAGTCAAAAAACTAAAATAGTGCAAAGCACAACTTCAAATCCAAAGATAAAACAAGCAGATAGATTATGTGATACAGCCAATATAAAGTTGCGTGACATACTGTTGAAAGATCTTATTTCTGAATCAGACATGAAGACATACTACTCTGAAGATAAGGCTAATATCCTTAGACAAATGAACATCTTTATAGATAAATATGAAGATGATCCAATGGTATCGTTCAACTTTAGTGTGAATGGAGAGCCTGCTTCAAAGGTTTGTAATAAGTATGAATTAATAACACTTTCTGGTAAAAACAATGAAAGTGGTTCTGATCCGGTGAAGTCCTGGGGAACTGTTCTGCAAAGTGCACCGGATACCGTTGTGCAGTTTAAAATGCCAATTGATGATGATAATACATTCTCATATCACAAAGATGGAATCAGATATGCGAACTATGTTATTTACGGTATACCAAATAAAGTTGGTTCTGAAGAAAACACATCGAGAGATGCCAAGCAATCAAAGATTATGCTTTCTAAAGGTAGAATATATCTAACAGATGTATTATTTGACCTTACGGAGAACATATTGGATGGACAGTAAAAAATACTTTAGAGATGAATATGAAGACACCAGAACCAATGAAGAGTTCTTTGGTGAATACTATGTAGATTATGCTTCTGCAAAGAGAGAAGTTTTATATGTCTTTGAAGATATTACGGTTGAAAAACCTAACTTTAAAGACTTCAGGCATGTACTTAAATGTACCCTTGATGACAAAAACATAAGCTACGATGAATATACAAACGGTCCACAACAGGACTCAATGTACAGACTTACACTTGAAGTGTTGTGGTTCTTTATGAATAGTGATCAAGATCATGTCTATATGATATTCAAAAATAATGAATATGCAGGGTTCTTTTGCTTATTGCATCCAAATAAATTTAAACTTCAAAAACTTACTGCTACCGAAATGGTTATAAGAAATAAATTTAAAAAATCAATGGTATTTGTTGCTGCTGCTGATGCTATTATTAATAAAATGTTCCCACATGATGATCTAACTCTTGAAGGTACAAATGAAAAAATATGGAAAAGATATACCGTTTCTATGGATTTGGATATTGTACAGCTTCAAGTGTTTAAAAGAAATAGTAAAGTGATCATCAACAATATCATTAAAAGACGAATGAAAAGGAACAACAAATGAGTTCTAAAAAAACATATCTTGGTCTGTCATTTGCAAGTCTAATGACTAAAGATATAGTGGTTCCAAAATCATGGGTACTTACCGGTGCCGGAAATCCAGGAGATATGAAAGGATTCAACGAGCAATGGTTTGGATTTAAAAAAACATATCGAGACAGGTTTTTATACTCTCACATAATTAGAAAAATGGGTTCAGATGTTTCCGGTAACGGTACACATTTTGAAATAAATGATGCAGACGAGAAAACATGGAACCAAACAAACATCCCAGGATATTCAAGTAAGATAGATAGTAAGATTGGCTTTCCAAGTGCAAATGATCTAGCACATCTTGACATGCAGGCTAAATTTGGAGCAGACTGGCAAA
>JAGLCW010000231.1 GCA_023146045.1 Caldisericia bacterium | reverse complement strand
ATAAAATGAAGTGTACAGAAGAACAGATCGACAAAATGATAACTGCGAGAAGAAGCGGGATCACACTTGCGGACATTGCGGGTGCATTTAAGGTAAGCACAACAACCATTCAGACCTACTTATACGCAAGAGGAGAATATTTTCCAAAAGCAGGAGCAGACCCAATACACCACTCACATTTCCCACGAAGCGAGTACAAGCGTGATTAGTCACAAAAAGGTTGTAGAACAAACTGCTAAGCTAATAAAGGAGATGCTCTATGAGCAGAAAAGCAACAAGCAAAAGAAGACAACTAGAAAAGAAAACGCTGAAGAACCAGGAGAAGACACGCATACAAAGAGAGTTGAGGACAACCGATGAACAGGATTACAGAAGCGGACAAAGTCGCCAGCAAGATTTACGAACAAGCGGGCATAGTGGGGCTAAAAAGGGCAAGAAACAACCTGAGAGGTGACAAGTATAAACAATTGAGGTTGTCATGCTTCGCATTGCTGGTGGATAATGGAGCATATGACACAACAAAAAACGCAACACAGGGATCAGGATGGAGAGAGTACCAAAAACGCCCCCGCCACCTTGGGGCAAGGCAAAACATCAGAAAAGGTTACATAGAGGCAACAGAAACCTATAATTGTTTGCTTGACCTGCGAAAAAAAATCAGGCAAAAAGAGCTTGTAAAGAGAGGGATTGGACTTTCAACTATAAAAAACCTAATGCACAGATGCCAAGAAAATGTAAAAATATCAGAAGCAAAAGCGGTAAAGGCCGTATGGGAAGCTGAGTACGGAGAATGAAAAACCTATTTGTGATAGCCGTTATACTCCTGTTTATTGGTGCATCAGCAACAGAGTTATTTAACCACAATCTAAAGTTAGGGTTGTTTTACTTTTTATCAGCCGCAATCAACGCTGTAGTGGCGTTTATGAAAGGATAAGCAAATGAAAAGCGTAACGGGAGCAGTAGCAACAGTATTTGACCCGATACAGTTTCACCATGTGTTAGGCAGGGATTCTGGCAAGGTGGTAACAGAAACAAACTTACTAAAAGACGACCGTTTTATTGTGCCATTGCTGTATTCTGAGCACGTAAAGCACACCTCGCCAAAGATCAGGAAAAAGATAATTAAACATATCTATTTTACACACGGAGTACAAGCCATAGAAGCACTTATAAAGTATGGAAAACAACTTGGAACATATCCAAACATTGTGATAGAGGCAATAGACCTGTTAGAAGGGATAAAATAATGAGCTATCTAAGCACAGAAAACTACAATGAAATGATCCGTCTTCAAAAAATGGTAGATGAATTAGATGCTCTTTTAAAACATGCCAACAAAACATCAGGACTAATGAGTTTTTGTGATGGGATAAATACGAAATATGATTGCAGAAAAACCTGTGTTTTTAATCTACATACATGTCCAGTAGGTCTAGCGTTTCCCGCACCGTGGAAGTTGGAGGAATTAAGAAAAGTGGTTGTTTCCAAAATGGACAGAATAGATCCAGAATGGAGAGAGAGCCACTCAAAAAAGATTGGTGGAGAATGGGATTGTGCTATGCGAGGCTTAAAAGCAGGGTTAGAAAGCGAAAATAAAGAACTAAATGAGGCTATAAAAAAAACAGAATGGAGAAACAAATGATTAACATGAACGCATTAATAAATAAATATGCCGAAGCGGATACAGGCGGGGTCACGGCATTTATTGTCTACAAGTACAAAGAGATGCGGCAACAAATAGAAGAGATCATGGAAGATGATGACCTTTGGGAAATGCAGAGAAAAATAAGAGATATTGTTGAGGACTTAAATGCAACGCCAAATCCACATGTTGGGGTAATAACATACAACGTGC
>JAGLCW010000230.1 GCA_023146045.1 Caldisericia bacterium | reverse complement strand
GTTAAACAACTATAGTTACTTTCCTTTTGTAACTTCAGATAATCATTCAATCGCTCTTCCGATAAAATTCCATCTTCAATGGCTTTTCTAACCGCGCAACCTGGTTCATTTGTATGAGTACAATCTTTAAACTTACACTGCAAACGAAATTCTTCTATATCTGGAAAAGCTCTGGAGACATCTGTCATCTGTAATCCAATTTCACGCATACCAGGAGTATCAATAACAGCACTTCCATTTTGTAAATACACCAATTCTCGATGTGTAGTGGTGTGTTTGCCTTGCCCACCTGAACGTAAAACCTGAGTATCTAAATACGCTTCTCCTAATAACTTATTTATTAAGGTAGATTTTCCTACTCCCGAAGAACCAACAAAAGCAACTGTAGTTCCTTTGCAGAGATATTTTTCAATTTCTTTATACCCATCTTCGTTTGTGTTGGTTGTTAACACAACATCCATCCCAATGGCTACAGAGTAAACTTCTTCTAGCTGGGTAGCTACATCTGATGCCAAATCCTTTTTTGTGAGTACAACCACGGGTGTTGCTCCACTATCCCATGCAATGGCAATATACCGTTCTAACCTTCGAACACTAAAATCTTCGTTCATTGACATGCATAAAAAAACAATGTCAATATTACTGGCAATACACTGAGCAACATCGTCTTTACCAACCATTTTTCTGGACAACACACTTTGCCTATCCAGAACATGTTGAATAATGGCATAACCATTGGTATCCTCTTTACGATCGACTAAAACATAGTCACCTACCACTGGGAAATGACTTTTATCTTGATCTAAAGAGAAAAACTTCCCACACACTTCGGCGAAACATTCACCTTGCTCTGTAAGAATCCTATACAAACCCTTATGCTGCAAAATAACTCTTCCAATAAACAAATCTTTGTATTCGGCAGCTTGCTTTCTGAAGCATTCTGGAATACTGGTTTGGAAATCAACTTCTTGAATATTAATAATTAATTCTCAAGAGTAATTCGTAATTTTTTCCCTAGTGCTTTTGATGCCTGTCCGAGTGTATTCAAAGTGATTGATTTATTTTCTGGATCAAGTAATCGACTTACAGATGAGCGACTTGTATTCATTCTTCTCGCCATTTCCGTAACAGTGATTGATTTTTCTTTCATGAGTTTCTCTATCAAGTACGAAATAACTCTTTTCGTAGCTACTACTTCAACGTCTTTTAATATACCATTATCCAATAGAAATTCATCGAAATTGGATCCTGAATGAGGATTTAATTTCATATTTTGTTTGTTCATGATATTCTCCTACTTTTTTTAAACAGTTCTAGTCTTTTTTTTGCGGTATTTTTTTCAGCTAAAGGAAGTTTGTTGCTTTTTTTTATATATCCATGTAGCAAAACGATTGAACTGTCAGTAACTGTAAATAATACTCGCAAAATACGATCAAGAAGCTTTGATCTTATCTCCCAAAGGTCAGTATCAATTTTTTTAGATAAAGGCATTCCAATTGGCCAACCATACTGTAATGTTTTTATATCTTCTCCAATAATTTTTTTATCAGCATCTTTTAGTGATTGTAACAATTTTCTGACAGGTTCAATTCCATTTTCAGATATATAAAAGATCACTTGGAAATGATTACTGTTTTTCATAAGTAAAATGTACCAGAAATGGTTCAATTGTCAAATCCCATTTTATCTCAATTAATTTAGTTGAACATTCTATTGAATAAATAAAAAATTTCTAGACACAAAAGGGTGTGTACATAATCTTGGACAGTTTGTTATTGGACTGTTCACAATAAGTAGACACTCAATATGAGATTTTAAGCTTTAGTTTACATCTGTAATCTTCTGAAAGATTTCCTCTGATAAAATATGTGGTTCCTTTACTTCATCTGGATACCCGATGCTAATTAAAGCTTCAATTCTTTTGTTGGTATCAATGGATAAAAGCTTTTGAATGTATTGCTCAGCAGTCATTTGTTCGTTGTGATTACGATTTCGAGTTTGGATCCAACAGGAACCTAAACCCATTGATTCTGCTGTTAATTGAAGAATTGTAGCTACAATGGAAGTATCTTCAATCCATGTTCCTGCTACATCTGGAAGACCTATAATAACAACAACCAAAGTGGCCCCAGCTAAAAAACTAGATCCATGTGGTTTAGATTTTGCAAGAGATTTTATTGTACAAGAGTTAGTAACGAATACAAATTCCCAGGGTTTACGATTTATTGATGAAGGGGATGTAAGAATTGCCTTCTTAAGTGGAAGAATCTTTTCTTCTTCAATTGGTCTGGTTTGATACTTACGAATGCTTCTTCGTTTTTACAAAAGTTCTAGCATGATTTGTCCTTTTTTCTTTTTCTTGGGTTTACTTCGTCTCGCTGAAATGTGAGAAAGCTATCACATCCAGTTGTTCGGC
>JAGLCW010000023.1 GCA_023146045.1 Caldisericia bacterium | reverse complement strand
TATTTTCCGTCTACAACATTTATTGCACAATGTGTTGCTTCCGGAATAACTCTCTGCGAAAGTATATTTGATAGATTTTCCTTATAACATGATGTAATTAGTCCTGCTCCAGCATGAAGTGCACCTTCCAAAACTAATGTTATGGCACCTTGGTACTGTTTTGATCCAGTTAAGCAAAGTACTTTTCCAAACAATCCTTTGTGTGAATTGCTTGGTCTACTTTTTATTAATTCTTTCGCTTGTTTATAATTTAGATATGTTCGTATTGAAACATTTTCGTTGACAATATTTTTTGGAATACCGATATTGACAATTACTAGGTTGCCAGTATGTTCTTTACCTGGATAAATTAAGTGTCCTACTTTTGGTGCTTCAAATGTTACAGTTACATCAGCCATTATGGCTGTTTTACCATTTTTACCAAGTACATTTCCGTTGTATGAAGATATCCCCGATGGAATATCTAGAGAGTACGTTTTGCATTGGCTTTCATTAACATTTCCTATAAGATCTGCAGCATAGCCGGTAATTCCTCTTGTAAGCCCAACGCCAAATAATGCATCTACAATTATCAAATTTTTATTCTTAAGATATAGTGATATTTTTTCTCTTGTTTTTTCAGAGCTTTCGTATGGTTCTAGAATAACTGATTTATTCGTTGGATTGTTGCAGAGTTCTTTAAGTATACTCGCATTATCGTTTGCTGGTCCATTTTTTTGCTTTAGTTCAAATACTGGAAGTATAGTTACACTCCATCCATATGAAATAAGAAACCGGGCAACAACGCAGCCATCGCCACCATTATTACCCGGTCCTATTAGTATCAAAACATCATTTAGATTTTTGTCAAAATCTAAATGTACCTGGTCTGCAACACTTTTTCCAGCAACTTCCATCAACTGAAGAGGGAATACTTTGTATTCAGTCTCCATGATTGAGTCAGTTCTACGTGTGTCGAAACCAGTATGAACAATCATATTAGCTCATTAATAATGCCATAATAGCTTTTTGAGCATGCAATCTATTTTCAGCTTCATCGAAAACAGCTGCTTTTGGACCGTCCATTATTGAATCTGTAATCTCATCTCCCCTATGAGCTGGAAGACAGTGCAATACAAGAGCTTCATCTGGAGCTTTATCTAGTAAAGCATCGTTTACTTGATATGCGCTAAAGATTTTTCTCCTCTTTTCAGTCTCTTCCTCTTGACCCATAGAAGCCCAAACATCTGTATATATGAAATCGGCTTTTTCCACTGCCTTTACAGGATTAGGTACTATGTTTAAAGAAGCTCCTGTTAATGGTGCATCTTCTTTCCACCATTTCATTATTTTCTCGTTTGGGGTATACCCAGATGGAGAAGATATTGTAATGTTAACACCAGTCTTAGCTGCTGCCATCATTAATGAGTTGGAAACATTATTGCTGTCACCTATATAGGTTAAATGTAATCCTTTAAGGAAACCTCTTTTTTCGTACATAGTGAAGAAATCTGCAACTGCTTGGCAAGGATGTAAAAAATCAGATAGTCCGTTAATTACTGGGCATGTGGCATTTTCAGCTAATTGCAATATAGTGTCGTGTGAAAATACTCTAGCCATAAGTCCGTCTAAATAGCGACTTAGTACTTTTGCTGTGTCAGCAATTGTTTCGCCTCTACCTAATTGTATATCCTTGCTACTAAGGAACAATGCTTTCCCACCCATTTGGTTCATACCTATTTCAAAAGATACCCTCGTTCTTGTTGATGATTTCTCAAATATCATTCCAAGATTTTTATCTTTTAAAATTGGTTTTCTTTGATTTGTTTGCTCTTCAAGTTTGAGTATTTTGCATAAATCAAATATTCGCTGCATATCTTCTACTGTATAATCGTGGATCGATACAAAGTTTCTTCCTTGATATAAACCGGGCATAATCAGCTCCTTACTTACCGAATTTTACTTTTAACAAGTCTTCTAATGTAGGATGTCCAATTTCTTGTAATTCGTAACCAATTCTAATAGCTGGTTTTTTAATATTTATTATACGGCTAAGATCAATTGGTGTACCGATTACAACTGCATCACAATCTGCAGAGTTAATTGTTTCTTCTAATTCTCTTAACTGTTCTTCGTAATAACCAAGAGCTGGAACAATTTGATCTAGCTGTGGATATTTTTCGTAAGCAGCTTTAATTGATCCTACCGCATACGGCTTTGGATCAATAATTTCTGCTCCGCATTTTTTAGCTGCTAAATAACCAGCTCCGATATCCATTTCACCGTGAGTTAGTGTTGGGCCATCTTCTACGACCAACACACGTTTTCCTCTAATTGAATCTGGATTTTCAATTGAAAGTGGGGATGTAGCATCTATAATTACTGCGTTTGGGTTAATTTCTCTACAGTTGTCGCGAACATCAATTACATCTTCTAAATCTGCTGTTTCTTCTTTGTTAATGATGATGCAATCTGCCATGCGTACATTTACTTCTCCTGGATAATAGGAAATTTCGTCAAATGGACGTGTTGGGTCTACTATTGTAATCTGATAATCAGATTTGTAGAATGGCATATCGTTGTTTCCGCCGTCCCATAAAATTACATCAGCTTCTTTTTCAGCTTCGCGTAAAATTGCTTCGTAGTCTACTCCAGCAAAAATTACAGCACCCATTGCAATATATGGTTCATACTCTTCCATTTCTTCAATTGTGCATTCATGTTTTTTAAGATCTTCTAGTGTAGCAAATCTTTGTACTGCTTGTTTTGCTAAATCACCATATGGCATTGGATGACGAATTGCTGCAACCTTTTTGCCCATACGGTTTAAGATTCTAACAACTTCTCTGCTTGTTTGTGATTTTCCACAACCAGTACGTACTGCACAAACAGACAATAATGGTTTTGTAGATTTTACAATTGTGTTGTTGTAGCCCATTAACCAAAAATCTGGTCCACAAGCATTAACTAAAGCAGATTTGTTCATAACAACTTGGTATGGTTGATCTGAATAAGCAAATACTACTACGTCAATGTTGTTCTTTTCTATAAGTTCTGGTAATTCTTTTTCTTCGTAAATAGGAATTCCTTGTGGGTATAAATGACCAGATAACTCTTTTGGGTATTTCCTGTCATCAATATTTGGAATTTGTGTAGCAGTAAATGCTACTACGTTGTAGTCTTTGTTGTCACGGAAAAATACGTTAAAGTTGTGGAAATCTCTTCCAGCTGCTCCCATGATAATAACATTGCGTTTCATAGTTACCTCCCGATAGATAATATTTTAATCTCAGAATAATGCTGCCTATGGCCTTTTCTTTTGTGCTCATTAGTTTTATTTCTGTAAAAGAAAACAATTATTTTTTTCTTTTTTTCGTCGGCACGAAGAATGCTTGCTTTAACTTTATAATTCTCAACTTCTTTACCTACGATTGCTTCTTCTCCACCAACCATTATTGGGGCAAAAGTTATCTCATCGCCTTTTTCTTTATCAAGCTTTTCAACACGAAGAATTTGACCTTCTTCAACCTTATACTGTTTTCCGCCTGTTTCTATAACTGCATACATATAATCCTCCAAAAATGCTTAAATATCTAAATTACAATTATCCAAGGTTCAATGTTACTGCAAAACAACACATAGTCAAGTAGTTTTCGATGCAACTGGTTACAAATTATTTTCAAATATTTTCAATTTTCCTCTATACTATTATATAAAAAACGAGGAGAAAAGTATGAAAAAGATTGTACAGACAAAACACGCTCCAGCTGCAATTGGGCCTTATTCTCAGGCAGTAATCTGTGGTAATTTAGTATTTATTTCTGGTCAAATACCATTAGATCCCTTAACTGGACTATACAATCCTACCTCTCCAAAAGAAGAGACAAATATCGCTCTTGGTCACATTGGAGCAATCTTACAGGAAGTTGGCCTAACTTACGAAAATATAGTAAAGGTCACAATTTTTTTAAGTAATATGAATGATTTTTCTGAAGTTAATGAAGTATATGGGCAATATTTCAAAAATAATCCCCCATCAAGAGCTTGTGTAGCAGTAAAAACTCTGCCAAAAAATTGTAAGGTTGAAATTGAAGCTATTGCTTCAAAGGGGTAAATGTTAAAAAATCTTTTGGGGTTATTGCATATTTCAATTGTTGTACAATTCTGGAACTACTGTTTTTTTTGATCCACGTATTTTTAAAATGATTTTGTTCGGAGCACAAATTATTGTCTCTCCAATGCTTGATATCCATCCAGACTTTACGCATGTCTGCTTTGGGCAAGACGATTCCTTTACTCTAACTCTTTTGTTCGCAATTTCTATAATTACCTTACCTATATAACCATCTTCTGCAATAAGTTGATCTTGGTTTAAATCAAAATATCGTTCTGTACCTTCATCGGCATTAGCTACGAGTACGTATTTTTCTTGGTTATCAATAGGTTTTGTGAATAAACCAGGATTATTGTGTAAATATATTAAAAAAACAAAAAATAAAATCGAAAAAACTAAAACAATGATTCCTGGATTAATACCTTTTTTGTTTAGATTTTTCTTTTTCTTTGAATGAAGTTTACTTCCCATGTTCGATATCCCTTCTTTTTAAATAAATCTTTCATTTTCCTTTGTTCATTTTCAGTGTATATTCCGAAGCAAGAACTACCGCTGCCAGTCATGCCGCAATACGCTGGGTTCGTGTCTTGTATTTCCTCCATTAATCTTTCTATTAAAGGATAAATTTCAATTGCTGGGTGGTACAAACTATTTTCAGGTGGGAGAACTGTACGATTTTCATTAGGGTATAAGAAGTATTCATTGTTCTCGTCAAATTTTTCATAAACATCTTTTGTGTCAATGTGTTTTCCTGGGAAACAAATTATTCCTTTAAGTTCTTTTAATTCATCATTTTCTGGTAAAGGCTCTACAATTTCTCCAATTCCAGTAACCCTACATAGTCCACCATGTAAGAAGTATGGCACGTCTGCTCCGACTTCAACGGACTTAGAAATTAATTCTTCACGAGAGAAACATTTGTAGATATCATTAATCTCTAACAGAAAAATAGCTGCATCGGAAGATCCTCCACCTAAACCGGCTCCAACTGGGATTCTCTTTTTTAAGTAAACTCTTGTATGTACAGACTTACCAGTAGTTTTTGTATACCATTTCCATGCTTTATATATCAAATTTTTTCTTAGCGAGCAATTGAAGTTTTGTGATGTTTCTATGTAGCAATGGTTTGATCTTCTTTTGTCTATCATAATCTGAAGCTCATCATAGAAAGTTGTTTCAACATTTACCATATCCATCAAATGATATCCGTCTTCTCTTTTTCCAGTAATCCTTAAGAATAGATTCAGTTTTGCATAAGCTCTGCAATTTTTTACTTCACTCATGATTTTTCATACCTCTTGAATAACTCATATAATGCTTGAAATTCCTCTTTTGAAATCATTTCTGGTCGTCTACCTAAGCTACCTGAATACGTATCTTTAATTCTCTTAGCAATACTTTGGTTCGTAGAATTCTTTAACGCATTGTACAAGGTTTTTCTTCTAAATGAAAATAACCTCTGGACAAATTTAGTAAACAGCAACGTTTCCTTCTTATTCACCGTCAATGGCTTAAACAAGAGTACTTTAGAGTTAATTTTTGGTGGTGGATAGAATGAACCTTTTTTAACTGTGCAAACTTGTTTAACGTCAAAAAAAGATTGTATAAATACTGATCCAGAGGAATAATTATCTGTTCCAACTTGTGCCGTGTATCTGTCTGCAGTTCCTTCGGCAAACATACAAACTACAATTTCTGGATTAAGTTCTAAAGCAACTCTTTCCATAATTGGTGTAGATATGTTGTAAGGTAAATTGCCAACTACTTTTTTACATTCTTTAAAACTCTCTAAAGACACATTTAAAAAATCTCCATAGAAAGGATTAAAAAATGGATATTTACTTTTTAACTCTCCCAGTGCTGTTGTGAATCTTTCATCAATTTCTATTGACGAGTAGTTTGAAGTAAAAGGTAACAGGTAATTTGTTAAAGAGCCTGGACCAGGTCCAATTTCTAACAGTGTATCGTTTTCTTTTAGTTCCAGTGCATTTTTTATTTTTTCCAAAATAGCGACATTCGTTAGAAAATTTTGTCCTAGTGATTTTTTTGGTCTAATCATGGATCAATGTTTAAAATGCATCCACTGAAAAGAATCACTTCTTCTTTTGGGTAATTTAAAAACTCATGAACTTTTGGTGTATTTTTGTAAAAGGAAGATAAAGTTCTGTGGTAAGTATAAAAACTGTAAACAAATGAACTTTTTCGAATTGAGATATTTTTCCCAGCAAAGAAAAACATAAAAACACACAATAACAATAAAAACCATTTAATAAACACACTAAGCTTGCATTCCATACAGAATTAATACCATATTTTTAAGGAAATATCAAAAATTTATCCTGTATCTGCGATCATTAGTTTAAAAGAGGAATAGAAACAATATAAAGCCAATTGCCGTAAATATTGTCGTAACTGTAATGACATTTTTCCCGATGTTTGTTGCTACAAAGTCATAAATCTTTGCATTTTTTTCGTCTGCTTTATCTGTTGCAGCAAAAATGTTTATAAACAAATCTTTAACCCAATTCCAAAATGAAAACACTTGAATATCCACAGTGTTTGACGATTTAGAAATCATAGAAGATATAGTATTTTCACCAGGTATTATTGCATTGCCAGTAATATTCAAAATCTTTTCAACTCTACAGCATGCACTAGGAAGGTTATTATTCATTTTCTCGGCATAAACACATGTTGATATCTTTTGATTCTTAAGAAACCAAGAACTTACAAAAAAAGCAGTAAGTTTGTCATAGAATATGGTTATCTTTTTGTCAAAATCATTACATCTACCTTTCATGAAATTCATTCCTGCGTTGTATAAACTAAACCACCAAGAAAGAGGAGTTAACGAATAAGGTATTTGTAGGTGAAACCAACCTTTTTTAAGCCCGATGGCAATTAGTACAATTCCAAAAAAAACTATCCAGATAAAAGCCATAGCAGAATGTACAAAACCATGATTCCCGATAGTTAAGTTTTCTAAAACATGAGAGAACGAACCGAACATTTCAGGAAGAAAACTTTTGTACAAGATTGGAACGATTCCAAACGATAAAACCAATATTGCCAACAAAGATAATGGAACAACCTCTCTCCAGTCAAATCTCATTTTATATTTTTTCCGCATTGATCTAAAAGAAGTTAAGTAAAACATTTTGAAATTTGAAGCAAATGTACCGACAGCTGTTATAAGAAATATTGCTTCTGCAACAATAAACAGAATAGAAAAATGAAGCATTAATGATTCATGTAATGCATTTTTGGAAACAAACCCATTTGTAAAAGGGACTCCAGAAATTCCCATCACGGCTATAAGAAATAGCACAGCTACGAGCCATTTCTTTTTCAAGAAACCGCGTATAGAATACATGTCGAGTGTGCTAAAATAGATTACCAAGACACCGGCAGAAATAAATAAAGCTGACTTGAACCAAGCATGGTTCACTGCGTGTAAAATTCCTGCAGCCAGGGCATCATAATTCTTAAACATTATGAACAAAGCTAAACCCATTAATATATAGCCCATTTGACTGACACTGTGATATGCTAGCATTCTTTTGCAATTAGACTGTGTTAACGCCTGTAGTACACCATAGAACATTGTAATAAGCGCAATCACTAAAAGTACTCCACCAAAAATAGGTGGGGCTTCTATCAACAAAAACGTTTGCACCATTCCAAAGAAACCAATTTTTATTATGCAACCTGAAAGTATAGCAGATGCAGGCGATGGAGCAACTGGATGAGCTTCCGGTAGCCAAACATGAAATGGATATCCACCGGCTTTTATCAAAAACCCTATACCCATTAAAGCTGCAGCAGTTAATTTAAAATCTGGATTTGTGAGAAATATTAAACCACCAAAAATAAGTACTCCGCTCAATAATGAAAAGAAAAAATATAATTTAGCTGCTTTAAAGGATTCTTTAATTCTTTCTTGTAGGATCAAAGGGAAACTAAATAAAGAAACCATCTCGTAAACAACTAAAAGCGTAATCATATCTTTGGTGAAAAATATCAACACATTTAGAACAAATGTTAACATAAAGAACGAAAAAAATTCTGTTTTTCTTGCGTGTACGTATTTTAAAGCAAAAATTAATGATGCTATGTAAGGCGGTATGGTAAGCAATAGAAATATTGGAGTAAACTCAGTAACTCCGAATTTAAATGGAAACATTAGAATAAATGAGGATAAATTTGTAGTGGGGTTAGTTCACTCAGTATTGCTCTACAGTATTCAATAATTGGTCCTGGAAACACACCGAATGCAATTACAATAAGCACTAGACTAATCATTGTTATTGAAATACAAACAGGCGTTTTGTAACGCTCCACAGATTGTTTGGCGTTTTTGTCTTTAACCTCTCCATTTTCTTCGTTTTGAGAATGGAACCATCCTTGAATGATTATAGGTAAATAGTACAAAGCATTTAAAATACTGCTGAAAAGAAGAATTCCTATTGCAAGTCCACCCATCCAATTATTTATGTATCCAAGCTGTATAGCTTCTATAGCTCCAACGCCTAATGCCCATTTTGTTATGAAATTTGCAAAAAATGGAAACCCTATCATTGACAAGGCTCCAACGGTGAAACCGGTAAATACAATTGGTGATCGTTGTCCATATCCGGCATATGAAGTTACATCAGAACTATTATTCTGCTGTATCATTGATCCAGCAGATAAAAACAGTAACGTTTTTACCATTGAATGTGCAAGTATATGCATCAATCCACCGAGTAAACCAATCGGTGACAACAACATAACTCCCATAGATATATATCCCATTTGGCTTACGCTTGAATACGCAAGCATTCTCTTTATATGCTTTTGGGCTATGGCTACTGCAGATCCCCAGAACATTGTTATAAGGGCTATTGTTAGTAATACATATACACATGGTTTTCCAATTAACTGCTCAATACCAAAAGTTTGCAAAACCATTCGTAGTAGCCCTACCATACCTGTTTTAATTACCATTCCGGACAACAAAGCAGAAGCTGGAGATGGTGCAACTGGATGAGCTTCTGGAAGCCATATATGTACAGGAAATAAACCAGCTTTAATTGCAAAAGCTACAATAAATCCAAGAAAAATGATTATAAAATATGGAGATTGTGCCAATTTTGCATACCCACCAGGAACAAAAGCAGTTGATCCAACAATTTTGTATTGGAACATTATTGCCGTTAAGAAAAACAAACCGCCAATAACTTGGAAAAAAACATAGCGAATGCCTGCAGCATAATTCTCAGGTTTCTGATAATGTATAATTATCATGTATGAAACTACTAGAAGTAGTTCAAAGAATATAAAAAAAGTTACCCAATTATTTGAATTTAAAATAAGAAGTATTGAGTATAAATTTAACATAGAGAAAATTTGATATCTCTTAATTCTTTTTAAAGGTTCTTTCAAAAAATACCCCATAGAGTACAAAGAAGAGAATAGCCAAACTAAAAGACAAAATAAAGATGTTATCCATGCAAATTTATCAATAGTGAATGAAAGATGGAATGGTCCATGATTAGACAATGTAACTGTCTGGCAAGTTGATAAATAAAACGGATTCTGAAGTACGAGCAAAACAATAAGTATTATAGTAAAAATAACCATCAAAAACCCTAAGGTTCTCTGTTTTTTAGGTTGAACAACTATCAAAATCGATGTGCAAATTAATGGTAGCAACAACCAAATGCCATAAAAACTCATAAAAACACCCCTTGTCTGACAGATAACATCCCTATTATAAATAGACAATTAAACTTGCAAAGAAAAAAAAGGAAATTTTTATATACTATTAGTAATATTTTTACAAGGAGGATATTATGGTTTCAAAAGGTTATGTGTTATTAGAAGCCCAAGCAGGCAAAACGGAAGAGGCTCTTGATAGAATAAGCAAAATCAAAGGCGTTATAGATGTAAGTTTGGTAACTGGACCTTACGATTTGATAATTTTTATTGAAGCTGATGACCTAAAACAACTCGGACAAATTGTCAACGATGATATTCAGGTCATCAGCGGCGTAACAAAAACAATCACATGCGTTGTAATTGGTTAATTATATGCTTCCACACCTTCATCAAAGGCTCTGAGATTTAGATCTACAAATCTTGGTTTCACGAGCTCTTTGATGGATTTTTTCATTTCATCAGCTGAAAATGGACATCCTGGTATTTTTGAAAATGCCCCAAGAATTACCATATTCAAAGAAATTATTCCACCGATTTCAGTAGCAATTTTTGATGCATCCGTACTGATAACGTTTTTGGAAACTCTGTTAAGCTCTTTTTCAACAATCTCAAATTTCGGATATGTAGCTAATCCTGCATTTACTGACGTCGGAATCAGTGGGTGGCTATTAAGAACAATAAATGCATCTTTCCTTAAATAATTCATGTACCTCATGCTTTCAACTGGTTCAAATGCTAGCATGCAATCTCCATGACCTTCTGGAGTTAAAGCTCCGTAAACTTCAGAACCTAAACGTACATGAGAAATTACGGTCCCACCTCTTTGAGACATACCGTGAGTTTCTCCAACTCTAGCGTTAATTCCATTTCTAATAGCTGTTTGAGCAATTATTTTTGAGGCAAGAACAGTTCCTTGCCCACCAACACCGCACATAACAATGTTATATTCTATCATTTACTGCTCCTTTTTTGAAGTTATTGCGCCTACTGGACATACTTCTATGCAAGCACCGCAACCATTACACATTGTTTCATCAACAATTGGGTGTTTCTTTTCTTCATCCCAAATTAAAGCAGGGCAACTAAATTTTGATGTACAAATTTTACAACTTATACAGGTTTCTGTGTTTATATGCACTATCGGCTTTTTCTGAAAACCTTTCATCATACAACAAGGTGATCTAGAAACTATGAAAGTAGGTCCATCTTTAAACGCAGCTGCTTCTTTAAAAACTTCTGTTGTTTCTTTAAGATTCAATGGGTTTACAACTCTAATAAATTTCACACCAACGGCTTCTGCAACTTTTTCTGGTAATATTGGTTCGTCGTGTACACCAAATGTGGAAGTTAATCCACAACTTGGGTTTGGTTGTTGCCCTGTCATAGCAGTTATACTGTTATCAACAAGCACAATGTTTACTTTAGATTTATTCCAAACTGCATTCACTAATGCTGGCATACCAGTGTGGAAAAAAGTTGAATCACCAATAGTTGCAAAAATATCTTCTTTGTTAAAGTGAGCTAAAGCTGCTCCTGTACCAATTGATCCACCCATACAAACGCATGTGTCTACTGCATTTAATGGTGGTTGAATTCCTAATGTGTAGCAACCAATATCGCTTGGATAAATACCTTTTGGTACAGCCTTGCGGATTGCATAAAAAGTAGCTCTGTGTGGACACCCTGGACATAGAACTGGAAATCTGGGAGGCATAACACTTTGATCTGGTAGATCTTCTCCCTGACAAGAGACTGTTTCCTTTTTTGATAACACTTCTAAAATTGCCTTGTGAACAATTCTTGTGTTAAACTCATATGTTTCAGGAAGAACATCTTTTCCGTGAATCTCTATATTTTTACCCATTTCAAAAGCTAGTCTAATTAAAGTTTCTTCTGTAATTGGATCTAATTCTTCAACCACTAATATTTTGTCACAATGATTGATCATTTTTCTCAAAGTATCTTCTGGAAGTGGATATGTAATTCCAAGATGTAAGAAACTTATGTTTTCTATTCCTTCGTAATGTAGTGCTTCTTTGACATAATTTCCAGTTAATCCATTTGCAATAATTCCAAATTTCCCACTTAAAGTAAGTCTAGTCCATGGCGAATCGCAAATGTCCTTTTTTAAATCACTAAATCTAGCAATTAAATCTGGATGTAATTTATAAGCGTGTGAAGGCAATACGGCTTTATGCAGTTTATCTTTTGTGAATTTTACTTCATTTCTAGTTTCTGGAATTGATCCATATTCGACATTTCCTGAACAATGCGCACTTCTTGTTGTTTGTCTTAATAAAACTGGAAGTCTAAATTTTTCGGAAAGGTCAAATGCATATTTTACCATGTCTTTTGTTTCTTGTGGTGATGAAGGTTCCATACAAGGAAACATGCCAAAACGACAATAATTTCTACTGTCTTGCTCGTTTTGTGACGAGAAACATGAAGGATCATCTCCTACAGCTAATATCAGACCTGCAACATTTCCACCATATGTCATTGACATAAGTGCATCTGCAGCAACATTAATACCAACGTGCTTCATTGCTACTATTGATCTTAGGTTTGACCAACTACCAGCAAGAGCTGTTTCAAAAGCTACTTTTTCATTGGTTGAATATTCCCAGTAATAAGAATTGGAAGCTTCTGCATTTTTTGCAAAAGTATCTCCAATTTCAGAAGCAGGGGTTCCTGGGTATGTGCAAGCTACACTAACACCAGCCTCTAACGCACCACGAACAACAGCTTGGTTGCCCATTAAGAGTTCAACCAAACCTGGTTTATTATCTAATAGCATAATTCCTCCTTGGTAAGAAATACACGATAATTATATGAATTTTTAAGAAATATATATTACATTTACCAGGCATTTGGTAAATTCTTTCTTACTTTGTAATTAATTAGGCAATGGATCGTTTGTAGCATAGCAATTTCCACTCTTACGGTATCACATGCTATTGCTCTTCTTGTATCATACAATCCAACTTGTTTATGGTGTTTACGTACGGTATATTCCCAGCATTCCTGACTCCAAGGGTCATAGCGATAGTATTCAACTGCACCGCTTTCACCAGACCACCCATAATCATCAAGGTGGTATTCCCATCCTAGCTCAAAATACCACATATCAAATTCATTTCTAAGTTCTTCAATTGTCATTTCTCTAAGTGGCTTTCTTAAACTTCTAGCTTCATCGTAGTATGCATGAATTACAGCTGAACTCCAAGGAGATCCAATCTGATCTTTTGAAACAGCATTTTCTGGATCGCAACACTTTTGGTAACCAATATTCTCTTTATATCTGCATTTTACAGTTTCAACCAATCTAATTGTTGTAAAACTTTTCACTCTTGAGAAACTGCACACTAAAACTAGAATAATCATCAAAGAAGTGAACACCGAAATAATTTTCTTCATTTTCTCTATAAACTCCCTATATGGTATAAGATTATATTGTTTTTATTTGAGAATTATGACAAAATGCTAACAAAGATTACTTAATATAAATAGCACGGTGAACAAATCACACTATAATAGAATAAAAAAGTAAAGGATGATTCAAATGGAACAACTCTCTGTTGGTTATTATTTTGAAGATTTAGAATCTTGTCCATGCGAAGTTCCCAAAAATATGGAGCCCTGGAATCTTCTTAAACAAAAAAACAGTGTATTTTCTTTTCGTACTAGTCTCATACAAGGGTTTCTTGAAAAATCTGTTGTCATTAAAGGAATAGTACACATTGGAGAAAATACAGTTATCGATGAAAATGTTAGTATACAAGGACCTTGCTGGATTGGAAGCAATTGCATTATCAGAAGTAGCACACTTATTCGTCCTTACTCTGTTATAGGAGACTTCACCGTAATTGGTCATAATAGTGAGGTGAAGAATTCTTTAATATTTAATGATGCAAAAATTGCCTCTCATGCAGTTGTTAGCGATAGCATTATTGGAAAGGGAGCCAGAATTGGTTCTGGAACAATAACAGATAACAGAAGATTTGACCAAAAAGAAATCGAATTGAACATAAATGACAGATTAATTAAAACAGACTATGACAAGTTCGGACTAATCTGTGGAGATTATGTTCGTATAGGTTCCAACGTTTCCACTCTTCCTGGAACAGTTATTGGAAAATACACTTGGGTTTATTCCAATTCTCTAGTTTATGGATTTTTACCAAAAGAAAAATTTATCAAGTTAAACCAGTCTATGGAAGTATTTGACAAAGAACCATATGTTCTTAGAAGAGGCGACAAGTCTGGAACTAGATAAATCAAGGAGTTATTAATGTTGAAAAAAGCTAGCATATTGTTGTTGATTGTTGTGTTTTTGTTTACAGGGTTTTCATCCATATTCGCAGAAGAATGGTATGCATTTCAAAAAGACGAATCAAGAAGTGGTATGGTAAAGGAAACTCTGTATTTTCCAATGAAAGAAACACTAAGAATACCTATTGGAGAAAAAATTACTGGCGGGCTTCTAATACATAGCAACAATGTTTATTATTCAACAATTGATGGCACCATCGGTTGTGCTTCAGTTTTTTCTGGTAACACACAGTGGACAAGAAAATTAGACGATGGAATAAAAAGCAGCATGATGATTAGCGATAGAGATCTTTTTGCTGTTACAGAAAATGGACATGTTTACTGCATAGATGCAAAAACAGGCACAATTCTTTGGGACAGGAACATGGAGACAAGAATTGAAGCTCCATTGTTAAAATTCTATCGATACCTAATTATCCCAAGTGTAGATGGTGTGATATACGCATTGAATTCGCTTGATGGAATAACAATTTGGGAAACTGACCTTCATGAGAGAATAACCAAAGGTGTTTGTTTTAAGTTTAACTCGCTTTACGTTGTTACTGAACAAGGGCAAATTGCCTGTTATGATAGTCAAAGTGGCAAAAAACATTGGAGTTTCTACGCAGGAACTAAATCTCAAAGCTCTCCAATTGCTGGAACAGAAAGTATCTATTTTGGTGATGATGAAGGTTCATTCTACGCCTATGACTACATAACTGGTAGACGGTATTGGAAACAAGAACTAAACGATCCATTTTCAAGCCCATTGGGATTTTCTTACTTTGACAAACGTATAGTTTGTGCAGGTATGACAAGTCGTTATGTTGGAATAAGTGCTGGAACAGGCACAGAGATGTGGTCATACCCAAGCGATACATGT
Organism: Caldisericia bacterium; assembly: GCA_023146045.1. Classification (GTDB taxonomy): domain Bacteria; phylum Caldisericota; class Caldisericia; order UBA6126; family UBA6126; genus JAGLCW01. Next base: position 25,131 of record JAGLCW010000023.1, on the reverse strand, counting down.
GCAATTGGTCCAGTATCAGCAAACAGAGTAGTTTTTCTACCTGGAAATGATCAAACAATTGTTGCTTTAGACTCATTTGATGGCACAGAAGTTTTTAGTTCAAAGCTAGATAGCCCAATAAGTGCAGGAATGGCAATTTCAAATGGTAAGCTATTTTTAGGGACTGAGTCTGGAGATATAATCATCTATGGTTCAGCAAATTATGATTTCTACATTGAAATAGAAGATGAAGTTCAAACTATCTCGCCAGGCGAAAGTTGTAAATTTAAAATAGTAATTTCGTGCACAGAGGGTTTTCATGACCCAATATCATTTTCTGCTTCTGGTTTCCCTTGTTCATGCAAAGGTGTTGGAAGATGGTTCGACCATTCTCTAGTAAAGCCACCAGGCGAAGTAAATTTAGTAGTTGATACAACCGAAGAAGCTAAGCCAGCCAAATACAGGCTAACTATTAAAGCATTCTCTGGTAATCGCGACATAGAAAGAGAAGCTTATGGAGTATTGGTTATTCAAGAAGAGGGAAAAGAAACTATTCTCTCTATGGAAGTTCCTGAAGATATCTCAGTTGGTCAAGATTTTTCAGTACCAATAAGGATCGAAAATGCTAAAAAGCTACGCTCTTTAGGCTATACAATAGAATACCCTGCAGACAAACTTTTCTTAAAAGAAATCTTGCCTGGTGATTATTTCTTAGGTCCAAAAGACGATATAAATTTCGATTACACAATAGATAAAAAAAATGGAAGAGCATCTATTGGTTATTCGAGAAAAGATTTAGGTGAAAGTGGAAGTGGATATGTTGGGTTTTTAAAATTCCAAGCAAAAGCTTCGACAAAGGAAAATCCAGTAAAGCTTTTGTTTAGCAATATATCACTCAGAGACACACTTTTGTTCTCTCTAACTTCTGTAAATAAACCGGCTCATTTCAACATAAAGCCTGGAAAATCCACTACCATTGTTCTTCAAATTGGTTCTAATAAAATGAGAATTAATGAACGAATAGACAAACTAGATGCACCACCATACATTAAAGATAGCAGAACTCTTGTTCCTTTAAGGGCAATTGCTGAAAACATGAATGCAACCATAGAGTGGTTTGCTGAAGAAAGAAAAATTAGGCTGATCCAATATGACACTGTTATAGATTTATGGATAAATAAACCAATGTGTATGGTAAATGACGAAAGTATCGAATTACCAGATAAAGTAGCACCCGCTATAACAAATGGTCGTACATTTATACCACTTAGATTTGTAACGGAACAACTTCATGGTAAAATTTCGTGGGATGGGTCAACCCAAACAATTACAATTGTCTATCCAATTCAATAACTGGAGGTTATATTATGGCAAAATTAATGGAATGTGTTCCAAATATTTCAGAAGGTAGAAACGCTGAAATTGTAGAAGCTTGTGTAAATGAGGTAAGAAATATTTCAGGTGTTAAGTTGGTTGATTACTCAAGCGATCCAGACCATAACCGTTCTGTTATAACATTTGTTGGCACTTCTGAACCAGTGAAAGAAGCTGCTTTTGCTTTAACAAAAAAAGCACAAGAACTTATTGACTTAACAAAGCATTCAGGAACTCACAAGCGTATGGGTGCTGTTGATGTAATACCATTTATTCCGTTGGGAGAAACAACAATGGATGAATGCAAAAAAGCCAGCGAAGAACTAGCTGAAAGAATTGGTAATGAATTAGACATACCGGTGTATTTGTATGCAAATTCATCAAAACGTAAACACTGCAAAAAACTTCCAACAATCCGAAAAGGTGAATTTGAAAAATTTGAAGAAAAAATTAAATTGGATAAATGGAAACCAGATTTTGGTCCTTGCAAGAAACATTGTACATTTGGATGTGTTGCAATTGGAGCAAGAGAATTCCTAGTAGCTTTCAATGTTTACCTAAATACTAGCGATGTAAAAGTTGCCGATACAATTGCAAAATCACTTCGCGAAAGCGGTGGCGGACACATGCACTTACAAGCCATGGGAATGTATATAGATGAAAAAGCTATGGTCCAAGTTTCCATGAATATTCTAAATTTTAAAAAACTACCTTTATACAGATTAGTTGAAATGATAAGAACAGAAGCTCGCCGATGGGGTTATGAAATTAGAGAAACCGAACTGATTGGTTTAATTCCTTTGCAAGCTGTTCTAAATTCCTTAGCATACTATATTCAATTGCCTTCACTGTCTACAAGCCAAATTGTTGAAATGAAAATTCAAGAAGACTAATAGGGATATAAATGATTAATTCTGTAAATGACACTTATGACTTATTGATTATTAGGTATGGTGAAATATTTCTAAAAAGTAAACCAGTAAAAAAGAGATTTGAACAAATTCTAGATTCTAGGCTAAGATGGAAATTAGACAAAAGTGAGATAAAAGACAATTACAAGCTAAGGTGTTGGCAAAATACGTTTTATTTATACGGGACTTTGACAGAAAACTTAATAGATCTAGTAACAAATACATTTGGTGTTCTTTCTGTAAGTCCTGCATTACAATGCCAACCAACAATTCCAGATGTTAAAAAAACATGTAAACGCTTTAGAAAAATTCTTGGTAGTTTTACTCCTAAATCGTATAGGGTTAGTGCAAGAAAAGATAAAAGACTATCTACCTCTCATTTTACTTTTGAATACGAAGCAGCATATTATTTTCAAGATTGGGAAGTTTCATTAAGAAATCCTGAGTTTACTGTCCATGTTGATGCAAAAGAAAACAACTGCTTAATTTACTCAGAAAAACGTCGCGGTCCTGGAGGTTTTCCGTACGGGGCACAGGAAAAGGCTATAGCCTTAATTTCTAGAGGAATAGATTCCCCAGTTGCGGCTTGGCTCATGGGAAAACGTGGTTGTAAATTAGTATTGTTGTATCTTGGAGAAAATCCACCAATTGAATACAGAAACATTCTTGAAAAATGGGCTGGTTCATCGATACCCATGATAACAGTTCCTTTTACGGAATACACAAAAAGTCTCAGAGAAAAAGGTTCTGGAAAATTTCAATGCATTTTTTGCAAAAAAACTATGTATATAGTCGCTGAAAAGATTGCCAAAAAAATATATGCTAAAGGAATTGTTTCAGGAGAAAACCTCGGTCAAGTAGCCTCGCAAACACTTTCAAATCTTTCAGAATTATCTTCTGCAGTAGAATTACCAGTTTTTAGACCTGTTCTAACTTACGACAAGAATCAAATTATCCAATTAGCAAAATATATCGGGACTTTTGGTATGTATCAACAAGCAGACTGCGAATTCGTACCTTCTCAACCAGCAACCAGTTTAACAGAAAAGAAGCGTTTTGAGATGAATAGAATCTTGAATATTCATGAAGAAGCAGAAAACTATTTTAAAGAAAATCTGGATGAATAAAAAACAGTGGATTGGTTTCTTCTCAGCATTAGTATTTAGTTTAATTGGAGTGCTTTATTTATGGAATCAAGCTGGTAGTTTCAATTTACTCTCAGTTAATTGGTTATGGATATTCTTTGTACTTATACTTTTTGTACTTTTATGGCTATTCGATTCAGCAGCTTTATACTTCATACTAAAATCAAATAATTGCTATATATCAATTTTTTTACTCTTTCGCATTACTCTTTGCAGTTTCTTTTTTGGATCAATCACTCCTTTCCAGATTGGTAATATACCAGCACTAACTGTATTCCTAGAAAAAAATAATATTCCAATCGAAAAAGGCATTCCGTCTATACTTTTAAAATGCACAATAAATGGAGCATTGAGAGCTTTGATATCCATAGTATTGGCTTTTTATCTAAAGGATACCATTGAAGGTGGTCTTAGCACGACAATTTTTGTAGTTCTACTTCTATACAGTTTTGGAGCCTTTTTTGGTTACTACTTGATACTTTGTAAAAACAAGACAGCGCTTGCACTACGTCTTTGGACTTCAAGTATTTTTCTTTGGTTAGGGAAAAAAATACCTTCTACAAATGAAACAATGTGTAGGATAAATTCTTCTTTCATTAATAGTCCTGTCACTCTAGATCCTTTGCTCAAGAAAAAGAATTGGTTAATACCAACATTGACTTCCATAGTGTTATTTTGGTCAATATTATTTTCTTTACCATTTTTTTTGATACAAGCATTAAATCTCTCAGCTCCATTTTTTGATCTATTCATGCTTCAGGCTGGGTATTACATGCTGCAATCTTTCTTACCTAGTCCTGGAGGCAGTGGTTTAGCAGAAATTAGCATAGGATACATATACACAATCTTTATTGGTGGAAACTCCCCCACTTTTACCTTCTTGTTGCGTTTCTTTACTTACTACCTCCCGCTATCCGTTGGAGCAACTTTCTTGTTTACTAACAGAAAAAACTTTCCAGTTCAAAAAAAGTGAACCGTTAAGTTGAATATTCTATATTTAAATTAAACTTGAAACTTTATTCAACAGGAGGCACCAGAATGAAAAAGTGGATAAGCCTAACGATAAGCATAGTACTATTTTCTACCTTATTTGTAGTTGTACAGCCAAAGAAAACAGCTATTGCAGGGTCATCTCTTGTACTAACTTATTCTCCTCAACCATTAACTGCAGGTTGTGTTCCAGAATTGATTGATCCAAATGAACCTTTTACCATTTACATTTCAGATGAAATTGGAAATCCAGTTGATCTAACTTTGGGTGGTCAAGTGGCTGATGAAGCCGTTTGGAATCTTTTGTTTAAAGATTCTCATCCAGAAGTAATTGGACAATACTATTGGGTTAGAACAGATCTGCATAATGATGATGGCACACTCGAAGACAACAAAAGTATGTTTGGATTTAGACCAATAAAAATAGACTTTAGTCGTGCAGATGATGGCATTTACATTTTTAATGGTTTCTGTGCCAATGATACTGGTTCGTTCATTGTTACTGCATATACTCCTGATAGAAAATCTGCGGGATCAGTAAGAGTTGAAGTTGTTTCTCCTGATGTAAATTACGAAATAGTAAACACTGAAGATCCAAATGGTACCGTATTCACTGTTCCAGGAAACCCAGATTTTGTTATGACTGCAGGAGACAACAGAATCTACAAAATTACAGCTTTTGCTCGCAACGCTCAAGGCAAAGCTATAAAAGGAATAGATAGAGATATTAATGTATGTAACGGATCAACAGAAGTTGCTAGATTCACTCCATTTACAACTAGATTAGCAAATTTTGAATACAACCAAGTAGAGCTAACTCCTTCTACATATAAAATTAATAATACAACATCAAATTTTATAACAGGTACAGGCAATAGATATTACATTCATCTTGGTGTAGACTATAACTGTAACGGCTCAATAGATGATAGAAATAGAGAAGCATCAAAAATGTCTTACTTCAATGTAAGAGATGTTGATTCTATGGGGAACATAATAAAAACGAGTTACTTGACCTACTATATTACAAGCAACATTCAATGGGATAGTGGTAATTTTGAAGAAAATCCTCAATTTAATTTTTCTCCACCTTCGGAAGGTTGGGGTTTAGGATCAATTTACAATAGTAAAAAGGATGAGGGTTATCTTATTGCAGACTTAAATGATGATCAAAAGCTAGACTACCATGATTCATTGCTATTTGATTCAAGAGGTGGATGCACATTTTACATTTTTTCTGAAGATATTACAGATATAGGTGGCTTTGTTGCATGTAATCCCTACGGTAACCACGATGTAGCCGGAGGTCCCCCTATTAGCTCTTCTTCTGCAAGTTCAATAAGACAAAGATATCAAAATGACCATGTATTTTTCTTAGATTTTGATTGTATACCAGACAGAATAATTGGTTCAGGCAAACCAGGCGTAAAAGTATACAATGCAAAAACTGGAATAGAATTAGGAAAAAATTTCTTTAGTGATAAGAACTACGACCTTGTTTTTGGAAAAGAAAATCACCTACTTTTTGAGATTACACCCGGAGATATTAGAGACCTATCTCCTTCAATGGAAGGGATAATTGGATTAACAGGTAATCAAAGTGAAAACACAATATATGGAAGATTATCATGGGAAAATGGAAAAGCTGTAACAACAATGCTTTTTACTCCGACAGGTTTAGGAGAAAGTGTTATTTGGGTTGATGCAGTATTTAAAAACAAAACTACAGATGGCCCGTATCAAATAAAGCTAGAAAAAATAAACTACTTTGATTCCGTCAGAGGACAAGGAATAGAATGTATTCCAGAAAAAGCATTTGAGAAAAAAGATAACGACCTAAGAATTACAGTTCGTGAAGTTGGAACAAAAAGAAGAGTTGAAGGAGCCATAGTAACAGTTGATGGTTGCGGAGTATTTGCTGAAGGCAAAACTGATTCTGATGGAGTATATAGATGTACTGTGAGCCCAACAAGCACTGGTGAATTAACAATATCAGCAAAAAAAGATGATATGATTGGTGGCTCAATTACAATTCCAGTGTTTCCACAAAAGATTAAGCTTTTCCTTGAAGTTGATACACCAATTACTCCCACAAAAAACTCACTTGTTACTATTACTGGGACTAGCGTACCAGAATCTACAATAACCTGCTTGGGTAAAGCCTATGTAGTTAACAATGACGGAACATTTACAATTCCAAGCGTTTCTCTTGAAGAAGGAAACAATGCAATATTAATTACAGCTAAATACGAAGACCAAATCGTTAAACAGCTTCTTCAAATAGTTTTAGACACAACTCCACCAACGATATTCATTAATCTACCAGAAGACAAATTCATTGATTATAGATCATGGCAGTTTACTGGAAGGACTGAACCTGGTTGTACAGTCAAAGCCAATGCGCTTGTTGCTGAAATAGTAAATGACCTATTCAAAGTTGAAGTCCCTCTTACTTTGGGTAAAAATACAATAGTTTTTACCTCAAGCGATCCACTAGGGAATCACACCGAAAAGGAAATTACAATTTACAATTGGCACGAAACAGTTATTAAACTCGGGATTGGAAAAGAAACAGCCAAAATTAATGATGAAATCGTTGTTCTTGATGATCCACCTTTTATTAAAGAAGGTAGAACAATAGTTCCGCTTAGGTTCATTGTAGAATGTTTTGGGGCAGAAGTAGAATGGTTAAAAGAAACAGAAACAATTGTTATTAAACTTGACGAAAAAGTTGTAATCATGCAAATTGGCAACAAAGTTGCCATGGTTAACGGTGAAGTTTTCACATTAGACGCTCCTCCAGAAATATTCAATGGAAGAACATTTATACCTGTAAGATTCATTGCAGAATGTTTTGGGGCAGAAGTAGAATGGTTAAAAGAAACAGAAACAATCATTATTAGAAGATTAGAATAGATATTGAGAATTGGAGTTTTAGTCGATAAACAACGAAGAGATGACCTGATTTGAAACTAAAACTCCTTTTTCTGTAAGTCCTATCCGCTTTTCTTGAGCATGTTTTTCATAATTATTTTCTATCGAATCATTAATGAACTTTATGTATCCGTTTTCTAACAAATGCTCAACTTTATATTCATTTTTGACAAAGCTATATGGAATTCCTTCGTTTATTAATCTAAGCCCTAGCATACATTCTTCATTTACTTTTTTTACTCCATTAACAAGTTCAAAAGTTTCTTCAGGTAACAATCCATTTTTAACTGATTCTTTATATTCACTAAATTTTTTAAAATTTGTATATCTTTTTAGAGTTTTCAGATTTTTGTCTTCTGTCAATAAATTCCCGGTAGAAGCTATCCCAATACCGAACCATTGATCTAGATTCCAATAGTGCAAATTGTGTCTACACTCCATATTTTTTTTCGCATAGTTAGATATTTCGTAATGGGTAAAACCCATATCTTTAAGCTTATTTACCATTGTTTCCCAGTTGATTATAGTGCTATTCTCTGTTGGAAGCATAATGTCATTGTTTTGTAATCTTTTCGACAATGGTACATTTGGTGACAAAGTTAAAAAGTATGTTGAGACATGGGTTATTGGTAATTCACTGATTGCTTTTATATTATTATCAATTGTAGCTCTAGTTTCCGATGGTAATCCTAGAATAAAGTCGCAGTTTATGTTGGTAAAACCAGCGTTGTATGCGTCCAAAACACTTCTAATAGCTTGGGTAGCAGAGTGTCTCCTATTCATTTCCTTTAGAATACTGTCATCTAAAGTTTGTACTCCGATACTAATTCGATTAATTCCAATTTTCTTATAATCTTTAAGTTTTTCAATATTCAATGTATCTGGATTTGACTCAATAGATATTTCACAATTATTTGTTATAGCAAAAGTTTTAACAATTCTACTAAGTATTCTATCTAATTGAACTGGGCTCAAAAGTGATGGAGTGCCACCGCCAAAAAATATCGTGTCCACATCCACATTGATGCTAGATTTACTTTTCCAAAGATATATTTCTTGTTCTAACAGGTTAATATATTCTTCAAATGTATTATCGATTCTTGACGAAACGAAGTCACAGTAACTACATTTAGATAAACAATACGGGATATGTACGTAAACTCCAGCATTACTTTTCAATTTTTAGTTTATTTTGAAATGCTGAAATGGTATTTTGCATAAGAAGTGTTGTTGTGAGAGAACCAATACCGCCAGGTACAGGCGTTATTTTTGAAGCGATTGGTAAAATATCTTGGTAACATACATCACCTATCATACGGTTGTCTACATAATTTATTCCAACATCAATTACAATTGCTCCAGGCTTTACCATATCGCCAGTAATGGTGTTGGGTCTTCCAACTGCCGCAATAAGCACATCGGCGTTTAAGCAGTGTTTCTTTAAATCTTTTGTTTTAGTGTGACAAATCTGGATAGTAGCATTTTTTGCTAAAAGCAACATGGCTAATGGTTTTCCAACAACATTTGAACGTCCAACGATAACGCAATCCTTCCCCTCGAGCTCAATATTGTAGTGGTCTAAAATTTTCATTACTGCATTCGGAGTTGGTGGTATAAATATTGGTCTATTTTGAAATAGATAACCAGAAGTTGTTGGGTTCATGCAATCAACATCTTTATTTACAGAAATTATTGTTGAAATAACACTCATATTCAAATGTTTTGGTATAGGTTGTTGTAGTATTATCCCATCGATGTTTTCATCTAAGTTTAATGCTTTTATGCACTCTATTATGTGCTTTTGAGATATATTTTTTTCTAGTTGAATTAAATTGTAATTGATTCCGATCTTCTCTGCTACTTTTTTTTGACTTCTAACATAGCTTAAAGCATCTCTAGAAGAACCAATGACTATAGAAGAAAGTGTTGGACTAGAGTTTGTTTCAGCAATTTTATTCTTCATTTCTTCTTTTAGATATCGGGAGAGAGAACGACCTTCCATGCATTCCGCTTGAGACATTTGTTACCTCCCATATTGAACCATTTATCATGTTTTTAGCATATTTCCTAACTAAAGAATCTTTTACGTATATCGGATCACCAGCCATAGCAATGCAATAAACATATTGCTCGAATTCTTTATCACTAATCTCTGTACCATTGTAACACTTTATTAATGCATCAATATAAAATCTTAGGAACGGTGAAAACCGTTTGAACTGGATCTTTTCCCACTTTTTCTGTGTAGTTGGTTTTGAAAAAAGCATTTGTGTCTTAAGATTCTTTGAAGCCAAAAATAACGTTTCTTTCAAAGATTCTTTCAGTACTTTTTTATTTGTAATTTTACCATAGAACACTGCGGCATTAGCTAGATAGAAATCAGCATGCATTAAAGACAATCTTGTATTCTCTTCTTTAATTGGAGAAACTTCTGAATATCCAAACATCACAATTGATCTTAAAAGGTTGTAAACAAAAGATAAATATACCGTCGCTGTTTCCTGATCTATTTCGGATTGATATCCAACATCAAGAATAAAAAAAGCTAACTTTTCCATCAAAGAAACAGAGACCAAACTGTAAAGTTTAGTCTCTGTTTCTATATCGTTATCGGATATTAGCTGTTCAGTTTTTTTGTACCAATCAGATACACACGAACAGGAAGTAAGTGTCATTTGTTTTACAAATTAACGTTTACGGTATTGACGGTCTTTTCTGGCTCCACGGAGTCCAGCTTTTGATCTTTCTTTAATTCTTACGTCACGTGTTAATAAACCTGACGTCTTGTATGTTGTTCTTGAGTCCGGATCAAATTCTACAATAGCTTTTGCAATACCTTGACGGACTGCCTGTAACTGCGATGAAGAACCGCCGCCGTGAACTTTGATTTTTATGTCAAATTGACCATCTTTTTTCCCAATATTAAATGTGTCCATTAAAGTCTTCTGTTGGAGCAATGTAATAAAGTAATCTTTATAATCTTTTCCGTTTACACGAAGCTTGCCAGAGCCTGGTCTTAAAACGATTCTAGCAATAGATGTTTTTCGGTATCCAGTAGAAAGAATTGGAGTAGTTGCCATATAATATTCTCCTTAAATACTTATTTGTATAGGGTTTTGAGCAGCATGTTTATGGTCTTCTTGATTGAAAACACGAAGTTTTTTCAATTGTTTTCTTCCGAGTGGACCGCTTCTAATCATGCCCCATACAGCTCTATGAATCATACGAGAAGCATCTTTTTTTCTTTGTCTAAATGCAGGAGTTTTGCTTAACCCTGAAATATACCCAGAGTGGTGGTAATATATTTTCTTTAGCTCTTTGCTTCCAGTTAATTTAACTTTAGCGGCATTTGTAACTATAACAAAATCACCAACGTCGGCATTGGGTGTAAATTCTGGCTTGTTCTTTCCCATAATTATTTCGGCTGCCTTTTGTGCCACACGTCCTAAAGATTGGTCTTTTGCATCAATTATATACCACTTCTTTGGCACTTCTTTTTCAGTAAAAAAATGCGTATTCATATTAAACCTCAAATCATTTAACATTAATGGTGTATTTAACCATTTTATTTTCTAATTATCTCAAACACTCGTAATAAGTTACATAAACAGAAAAAAAAATCAAGAAACAAGTGACATATTATTTGACTTTAACTATGGGTATAGTATAAGTATATGAGTTTATTCGAGTAATTCCCAGGAGGAAGTATGAAATTATCAAATTATGAAATTAAAGATAACATAGCTACAGCCAACGTTGATTTTACAAAAGAAGAGATGAACGCATTTTTTAAATCTTTGTACAAAGAATATGCACCATTAATTAGTGTTCAAGGTTTTAGAAAAGGTAAAGCTCCAATACACCTGATTAAAAATAGTATTAATCCTGTTCGTTTCAAAGAGGATATGATCACAAAGATAGGAGAAAAAGGAATAATTTTTCTATTAAACGAAAAAGACGAGGAATATATAGATTACCCTAGAATTGATTACAAAGAAGATCCAGTTGAAGATAATTCCTACACACTAATTTTAAAAGCAGACCTATACCCAACAGTAGAGATTCCCGATTTAAAAAATTCCAAAATAACAGCTGAAACTCCACCTTCAGAAAAAGAAATCTTTGATAAAAAAATTGTAGAGTTTTTAGATGTACATTCTACATGGGAAATTCTTGAAGATAACCCATCTGTTGGTGATTATGCTGTTGTAGAATACAAACAAGTTGCAGATGCAAAAGAAACTGATGAAAAACAAATAGAAGGACAAACTTCACTTATTGAACTTGGGAAAAACACTTTATTTCCAAATGGAGATAACGAAATTATGAAGTTAAAACCCGGAGAAGAAGTAGTTATCCCGTACAAAACAGCAGCAAAAGAAATTAGTTTCAGCGTTAAGGTTGTTAGTTTCAAAAAGAAAATTATGCCAGAACTAACAGAAGAGCTACTCAAAAAAGCCAATGTTGAAAAAGATTTAGCAAAGTTTAACAATGATTTTGAAAAAGAAGCTAAAGCAGATTCAGAACAAATCTTGAAAGAGCGTCATATTAATTCAGTTGTCGAATATTTATACAAAAACACTTCCATTGATAATGTTCCAGAAAAATTATTAGATAACTATACAAATATGGAAGTTGAAGAATACAAAAACAACATTGAAAAAATGAAACTAACCATGGATGAATTTCTTACAAGAAGCAACATGAAGTTTGAAGCTTTTAAAAAACAATTAGAGCCAGCAGCAGAAAAAAGAATGAAAATTGACCTAATAATTAGGCAAATGTACAAAGATATACCAGAAGTGAAAATTAACGATGATGAACTAAAGAGCAAAATTAAAGAGTTTTTGGGTATGTATAAAGTAGATGAACAGAAAAAAATGGACATGCAGGAAGTAAACCAATACATTAAAGATAGAATGATTCGCGAAAACGTTATTAAGTATATGGAAACATCTGTACCCGTAACTTTTTCTAAAAAATCATAAGAAGACGAAAGGATTTTTCCATTTTATGCAAATACCTTGGGTAATTGAAAACACCGAGTTTGGTGAAAGACAATATGATATTTACTCTCGTTTACTGAAAGATCGAATTCTTTTCATGGGAGGAGAACTTCTTACAGAAATTGCAGCAAACACTATTGTCGCTCAGTTATTATTTTTAGAAGCTGAAGATTCCACCAGAGATATTTCATTATATATCAACAGTCCCGGAGGTGTTGTAAGGGGCGGTTTAGCCATTTATGACACAATGCGATATATTAAACCGGATATAAAAACAATATGTATTGGTATGGCGGCAAGTATGGCGGCTATAATTCTTTCAGCTGGAACAAAGGGTAAGCGTTTTGCTCTACCAAATTCCAGAATAATGATACACCAACCAACTGGTGGAATGATTGGCAAGTCCTCCGATGTTGATATTTATTCCAGTGAATTAAAGCGTGAAAAGGATACTTTGAATAAAATTCTTTCTCGCAATACAGGTCAATCTTTTGAAAAAGTTTCTTTAGACACTCAAAGTGATTATTTTTTAACTGCAAATGAAGCAAAGGAATATGGATTGATTGATCATACTTTTAAGGAGGAAACCCTTTAAAAAGGTTACCATGAAAAAATACGCAACTAAAACAACTGTAAATAATGAAGATGTAAACTTCTTTAAACAAGCACCTTTAGTCCCAGTACGTAATGTAGTACTATTCCCAAATGTTGTTCAACCATTAACTGTTGCCAGAAAACAATCTATTGAAGCAATAGAAGAAGCATTAAGAAACGATAGATTTATAGTTCTTACATCTCAAAAAGATGAAAATACAGAAAAACCAAAATCAAAAGACCTGTACAATGTTGGAATAGGTGCAGAAGTACTCCAAGTCATCAGAGTTCCAGATGGAACTTTGCGTGTCATAATTGAGGGTTTTGCACGTGTTTCTATTGATAAAGTAGTTGAATCAAGCAAGCATCTTATAGCTCTTGTAACTCCATTTGAAGAAATTAAACTTGCTAAAAATGTTAGAGAAGCATTAAAAAAAGAACTCATAGATTCGTTTGAAGAATACTATCATTTGAATAAAAGATTATCTCCTGAGAATTATGTAGATTTATCTAACGTCCTCAATGTAGAAAAATTATCCAATATGATAGCTTCTTCAATTGTTCTTCCAGTTTCAGAAAAACAAAGTCTTTTAGAAATATTTAATGGTGAAAAAAGATTTTTTGCGTTGCTTGAGTTTCTAAAAAGAGAAATTGGCGTACTTAAGCTTCAAAAGAAAATTGACACTGAAGTAAGGGATAAATTTGATAAAACACAACGTGAATACTATCTAAGAGAGCAAATGCGAGTGATTCAGAAAGAACTTGGAGACGGAGAAAGTGAATTTTCAGACGATATTGAAAAATATCGCAACAAAATGAAAAAACGTAGCCTACCTGAAGAAGTTACAAAAAAACTCAATGAAGAATTAAATAGACTCTCAAGAATGCCTCCTATGATGGCAGAATCTGGAGTTGTTAGAAACTATATTGAATGGATTCTTGCTCTTCCATGGGACAAAGCTACAGAAGATGAAATAGATATTAAAAAAGCAAAAGAAGTTCTTGATCAAGACCACTATGGTCTTCAAGATGTTAAATTGAGAATTCTAGAATACCTTGCTATTTGTAAGTTAAACGCAAAAATAAAGGCCCCAATTTTATGCCTTGTTGGACCTCCGGGAGTTGGGAAAACCTCTCTCGGTAAATCTGTTGCACGGGCAATGAATCGTAAAATTGTGAGAATGTCATTGGGTGGAGTTCGAGATGAAGCAGAAATTAGAGGACATAGAAAAACATATGTAGGCGCCATGCCTGGAAGAATCATACAAGGAATGAAAACAGCTGGAACAAATAATCCTGTTTTCTTGTTAGATGAAATTGATAAAGTAGGTAACGATTTTCGTGGTGATCCATCTTCTGCCTTACTTGAAGCTCTTGATCCAGAGCAAAATTCTACTTTCAGTGACCATTATCTTGAACTTCCTTATGATTTATCCAGCGTATTCTTTATTACTACGGGAAATGTTTTACACACTATTCCAAGTGCACTAAGGGATCGCATGGAAGTCATAACTATTTCTGGTTACACAGATGAAGAAAAATTCCACATTGCAAAAGACTTCTTACTACCAAGACAATTAGAAAACACTGGTTTGCTACCAAAAAATGTTGATTTATCGGATCAAGCATTAAAAGACATAATTTCAAACTACACCAGAGAATCTGGAGTAAGAAATTTAGAGCGACAAATTAGTAAAATATTCCGTCAAATTGCTATGAAAAAAGCAATGCAAAAAACATTCAGAAAAGTTACTGTAACACCAAAAGATTTGATTAAGTATTTAAAAATTCCAGTGAGTCGCCATGAAGTTGCAGGGGAAAAATATGGACCGGGCATTGTTACTGGATTATCTGTTACACAATTTGGTGGAGAAATTTTGTTTATTGAAGCAATATCAATGAAAGGTACCGGTAAGTTAATTCTAACTGGTCAACTTGGCGATGTAATGAAAGAATCAGCAAGAGCTGCTTTAAGCTATATTCAAAGCAATTCAGAGTTATTTGGTATTAAACCAGATTTTCTAGACAAAATTGATATTCATTTGCATTTTCCAGAAGGTGCTATACCAAAAGATGGACCTTCAGCTGGTATTACAATCTTTACAACTTTAATTTCATTATTGAAAGAAAAAGCTGTGTCTCCTTCAATTGCCATGACAGGAGAGGTTACACTTATTGGAAGGGTTCTCCCAATTGGCGGTTTAAAAGATAAGCTTTTAGCAGCTCAAAGGGCTGGTATAAAAAAAGTTTTAATCCCAGAACAAAACAAAAAAGATCTAATTGAAATACCTAAAGATATTGTAAACAAACTTAAAATAATTACAGTAGATGATTTAAAACAAGCATACAAAGAAGTTTTTAATTAGATTTAAGAAGATATTTTACTAAATCAAAGAAAGTGCTACAATACAAATATGGATACAGTAGGAATAATATTAAAGAATAAGCGAGAAGAACTTGGCATTGATTTAGAAAAAACTTCGGAAGATACAAAAATTCGGAGAAAGTACATTGAAGCTATAGAAAACGGTACTTATAATCAAATACCAGATGTAGTTTATACAAAGAGCTTTCTTCGAATTTACTCTGACTATCTAGGCTTAGATCAAGTTTTCATCCTTAAGCGTTTTTTTGATGAAACATCTCCAGTCGAAATAGTTGAAAAATATTCAAGCAGAAAAAATTCTTTCATTTCATTCTTTAGCAACAATATGACATTTATTGTAATTGTTCTAGTCGTAGCACTTATAGTTGGTTTTTCTACTTGGGGAATTGCAAAGCATATCTTTTCAAACCAAAACGCTCAATACATTGAGCAACCAGAAGATCAAGAAAAATCAATACCAGAAGAAACACAAACTACAGAAGAAATAGATCAAAACGAACTATCTCATGTTAGTATAACCGAAGAAGAATTAGAACCGATACATTTTTTTAATCGTTTACGTGTAGAAATTTTGGCTGACACTTCCAATAATGGCAATTGCTGGATACTTCCAGTAGTTGACGGCGAAAACAAAAGTTCATATACGATGAGAAATCAGGTAAATTCTGCTTCTTACGAATGTGAAAAAGATTTTAGAATAAACCTTGGCAATGCTGGTATAATAACGCTAAACGTTAATGGTTTTGCCATAGATAATTTAGGGGATAATGGTGAAGTTATCACATTATTGGTCTCACTCGAACAAGAGAACTCAATAACAGTAACAACAATAAAGGATGACGTCATCACTGATACAAAACAATTTGAAAAAAACAAACAGTCTCCATAACAAAAAAACGGTTTCCTTTGTAAATTTAGGTTGTTCAAAAAACACCGTTATATCAGAAAAAGTAGCATTTTTATTCCAAGAAGATGGCTATGTATTAATTCCAGAATCTATTGATACAACTTTATTTGTTGTTAATACTTGCTGTTTTCTAGAAATAGCTCGTAAAGAATGTTTGGATGTATTAAAGAATATTCTAGATACATATAATGTTGAAGAATCAAACATAATCGTTATTGGATGTTACGCAAACCGTTTTCCTGAAAGCATTAGAACAATCTTCCCAAACGTTAGAATTGTGGAAGACCAAGATCCATATCTCGGGGTTTCAAAATTGTTGCTAAAACCTTTAATGCAAGAAAAAAGGCTTCTTTCAACTCAACATTATGCTTACATTAGAATTTCAGAAGGGTGTAGCCGGAAATGTGCCTATTGTTTAATACCGTCAATAAAAGGCCCATATAAAAGCTACCATTCCAAATCTATTTTCAAAGATTGTGCTTTTTTAAAATCTAATTACAAGGTTAAAGAGGGAATAATACTTGCGCAAGATACGTCAATATATGGAGAAGATTTCCAAAATGACGAAAGTTTAATCTCACTAGCATCAGAAATGTCAAAAGCAAAATATTTTGATTGGATAAGAATACTTTACCTTTATCCCACTCTCTCTGTTAACAAAATCAGAGAACTTCTCTCAATTCCAAATGTTGTCCCATACCTAGATATACCAATGCAACATTTGCACCCAGAAGTTCTTTTAAAAATGCACAGACCGAGTAATTCAATTTCATTCCTTAATGACTTGATTAAGCTAAGGTCTGAGTTCCCAAATTTAACAATACGATCTACTTTTATAGTTGGTTTCCCTGGAGAAACTGAAGAACAATTCAATTTCTTAATTAATGAATTGACTAAGTTGAAGCTTGATAGGGTTGGCTTTTTTTCATACTCAAATGAGAAAGGCACTGAATCATATTTACTAGAAAACCAAATTCCTAATCATATAAAAGAGTCTAGGCTTGAAAAAGCCTATTCTATGCAAGAGAAAATTTCTGATTCAATAGATTCCTCATATATATCAAAAAACCTTCCTGTTCTTGTTGAAACATACGATCCAGTGGCACACGTAGCCACTGGAAGAAGTATAAGGGAAGCACCAGATGTAGACCCATATATTCAAATACATGGAAATCCATTTAGACTAAAAAATCAGGTCGGAAACATTGTAAACTGCAAAATCACATCTGTAAAAAAAGAATACATTCAGGCTGCAATATTATGATTAACACAAAAAACAATCCTCATGAAGTAGCAGAAGATATTATCACACTGCTAACAAATAACAATGAAACATTATGCTTAGCCGAATCAATTACAGGAGGACTTTTGTGCTCCACACTTACAGATATTCCAGGTAGCTCTAAAGCAATTTTAGAAAGTGTTGTTACTTATTCAATTTCTTCTAAAAACAAAAGGCTTGGTATCCCCAAAAGTGATATTGAACAATATGGTGTTATATCGGACCATACAGCATGCCAAATGGCTAAAAAAGTTAGAATTCTTTTAATGGCGAGTTATGGATTTGGAGTTACTGGTAATGCTGGGCCAACTGTTGATCAAAAAAACACAAATGTTGGTTCTGTATTTATGGCAATAAGTTCAAAATCAAATTCTTGCTCTAAGCACTTTTTATTCACCAAGTCACTATCTAGATTAGAAATAAAAAATAAAACCGTTTTTTCTTCACTGCATTTTATCTGGGAATTTATCTCAAATGGTGCAGTTAACAATAAATGAAGGCTTCTCGAAAGGAGTAACAATGAACGAACGTGATAAATCACTAGAATCAGCAATGATGCAAGTTGTAAAAGCATATGGTAAAGGTTCCATTATGAGAATGGACTCCAAAAATCCCCTAATAAAATCAAGTGAAAATGCAGTTTCTTCTGGCATATTAACTCTTGATATAGCACTTGGAATAGGTGGTTACCCAAGGGGTAGAGTAGTAGAGATTTATGGATCCGAAGGATCAGGAAAAAGTACAGTAGCATTAAAGGCTCTCGCTGAAATACAGAAAGCTGGAGGAAAAGCTGTTTACATCGACGCAGAACACGCTCTTGACCCAAGTTATGCAACTCAACTTGGTGTTAATTTGGAGGAGCTTGTTATTTCTCAACCAGATTACGGAGAACAAGCATTAGAGATTGCAGAAATAATGATTCGCAGTGGTGCAGTAGACTGCGTTGTTATTGACTCTGTGGCTGCTTTAGTTCCAAAAGCAGAGCTTGACGGAGCAATGGGTGATGCTCAAATGGGTCTTCAAGCAAGACTTATGTCGCAAGCACTCAGAAAATTGACAGGAGTTTTAAACAAATCAAATTGCACGGCCATATTTATCAATCAAATAAGAGAAAAGATTGGTATCGTTTTTGGTAATCCGGAAACAACAACTGGTGGCAGAGCACTTAAGTTTTATTCATCAATCCGTCTAGAAACAAGAAGGGGAGAGCTTCTAAAAAACGGGACAGATCCAATTGGGCAGGTTATTAGAATAAAAGTTGTAAAAAATAAAGTGGCACCACCATATAAAAAGTGTGAATGTGAATTGATTTATGGTCAAGGTATATCTCATGAGGGTATGCTTGTAGACTTAGCAGTAGATAAGGATATTATACACAAAAGTGGTTCATGGTACTCATACATGGATCAAAAGATTGGACAAGGTTCAGAAAATGCTAAAAAATATTTAATGAACAATACAGACGTTCTAAGTGAAGTTGAGAAAAAAGTTAAAGAAGCATACGGCATTATTGAAAGCTCAAAGAAACAAAATGATTCTAAAAAATCAAAAGAAAAACCAAAAGAGTAAACGAAATTGTTTAGACGCTGCAACTCTCTTACTTAATCGAAAAGCATATTTTTCTTGGCAGCTAGAAAAAAAACTACTTGGCAAAGAGTATACTCCAGAAGAAGTTAAAATTACTATTGATCAATGTTTTAATAGTCTTTTACTGGACGATACATTACTTTTCAAGTATCATATTAAAGATATGCAAATTGAAAAGAAATGGGGTCGATTTAAAATTCGACACGCTTTATTAAGGAAATATTTACCACAAGATATTGTGGAAAAGATGATACAGAAATATTATTCGCAAGAGATTGAAGACAAAGTAAAGCTTTTTTTGACTAAGAAAAAAGAAATTGATTATTGCGATTTATCAGCTTGTGTGCGTGAGCAAAAAATACGTACATTTCTTTATAGCCGCGGGTTTTAATCGTCCTCAAAACGGAGGATATTATGAATACCATAGAGATAGTAATAGGAATAGTAATAGGAATAGTAGTTGGTTCTTTAGTAACGTACTATTACTTACAGGACAGAAATAAAAAGAACAAGAAAAACGCCCAAGAATCTGCTGAGCAGATAATATCAATAGCCGAAGAAGAAGGTAGAAGATTAAAAAAGGAAATCACTTTACAGGCTAAGGATGAATCTTACAAGATAAAAAGTAGATATGACAAAGAAAACAGTGAAAAACAAAGACAATTCCAAAAAAAAGAGTCATATTTACAAAAACGCGAATCTGATATAGAAAAAAAGTTTGAAAATATTGATAAAAAGCAGAAGAATCTAAACCACAAAGAAGGTGAAATTCAAAAACTAAATAACAAGATCACCACACAAATAGAAGAAGGTCATAGAGAGCTTCAAAGAATATCAAATTTATCAGAAGAAGACGCAAAAAAAGAACTATTTGTTAAATTAGAACAAGAGTATCAATATGAAATTGCAACTCGTATCAAGGCTGCTGAAGACAACTTCAAAGAAGTAGCAGATCAAAAAGCACGTAGAATTGTTACTACAGCAATTCAACGAATTGCTGTAGATCAAACATCCGAAACAACAATTTCCGTAGTACCTTTACCTAGTGATGATATTAAAGGAAAAATTATTGGTCGTGAAGGAAGAAATATACGTATTTTTGAAAGCTTAACTGGTGTTGATCTTCTTATAGACGATACTCCAGAAGTTGTAACAATATCTTCTTATGACCCTATAAAAAGAGAAGTTGGTAAACTTGCTCTTGAAAAACTTATTCTTGATGGAAGAATTCACCCAGCGAGAATTGAAGAATTATTTGATATTGCAACAAAAGAGGTAGATTCTACAATATTCCAAGAAGGAGAAGACACACTTCTAGAACTTGGCATACGTACTATGAATCCTGAGTTAATTAAATTACTCGGTCGTTTAAAGTATCGTTCAAGCTATTCACAAAATGTTTTAAATCACTCCAAAGAAGTTGCTTTACTTTGTGCTGCAATGGCTGCAGAAATTGGTGAAAATATCAGTAGAGCAAAACGTGCCGGTTTATTGCATGATATAGGTAAAGCTATAGACAAAGAAATTGAAGGTTCTCACGCTGCACTTGGAGCAGACGTACTTAAAAAATACGGAGAAAGCACAGAAGTAATAAATGCTGCTGCCTCTCACCACGGTGATGTACCAGCAACATGTATAATTTCTGGTCTAGTTCAAGCAGCTGATGCAATTTCAGCATCAAGACCTGGTGCTAGAAAAGAAGACATAGAAGCATATGTTAGAAGAATTGAATCATTGGAAAGAATATGCAATGATTTCGATGGTGTTGAAAAAAGTTATGCAGTCCAAGCCGGAAGAGAACTAAGAATAATTGTCAAACCAAACCAAATAGACGACGTAATGCTTACAAAACTTTCTTACGATATTGTTAATCGTGTAGAAGGTGAAGTTGAATATCCTGGTCAGATAAAAGTTACAGTAATTCGTGAAACAAGATCTGTAGCATATGCCAAATAAAATTTTAAAAATTTTATTCCTTGGTGATATCGTAGGACGTCTGGGAAGAACTGGTGTAATAAAGTTTTTGCACGAACACAAAAAAGAATATGACTATGTCATTGCTAATTGTGAGAATGCATCTGGCGGAAAAGGAATTACAAAGAAAAACGCCGCAGAACTTTTGGATGGAGGTGTAGATTTCTTCACAAGTGGAAATCACATTTGGAGAAAGAAGGAAATTGTTCATTCTTTAGATGAATATTCAATCATAAGACCTTTAAACTATCCACCGCAAACACCTGGTTCAGGCAGTATTGTTAAGACAATAAACAAAGATGTTAAAATTGGCATCATCAATATACTTGGAAGAGTTTTTATGGGCAATCCTATCGATTGCCCATTTAGAACGATCGAAGAAGAACTTGAGAAAATGAAAGAAATTACACCAATTATTTTCGTGGATTTTCACACAGAAACAACAAGTGAAAAACTTGCAATGGGTTATTTCCTTGATGGTAAAATTTCGTGCTTAGTTGGAACACATACACATATTCAAACAAACGATGCTCGAATATTGCCTGAGGGAACTGGATATATATCAGATGCAGGAATGTGCGGTCCCTATCAATCTGTTTTAGGTGTTAAATCAGATATAATTATTGAAACATATTTAACACAACGACCGACTTTCTTTGAAATTGAATCTGCAGGAGAAACAATCATAAGTTACGTATCAGTTGAAATTGACACTGAAACTGGGAAAACTACATCAATAAACGGTAACTATGTTGTCTACAAAGCCTAAATTTCTTATTAGAACAATTGGGTGTCAAATGAATTCTTTTGACTCTAGTATCTACTTGAAGGTACTTACTGATTATGGCTTTGAAGAAACATCTGAAATTTCTGAATCTTCAATTGTGCTTATTAATACATGTGCCGTTAGAGATAAATCTGTTCAAAAGGCTGCCAGTTGCATAGGAGAAGCAAGACATTTAAAACAAGAAAAACCAAATTTGATTATTTGTGTTTTAGGATGTGCTTCAGAACTTTTGAAGGATAGCTCACATAAAAAAAAAGTAGACTATTTTTGTGGTGCATTAAATTCATCTCAAGCAGACAGTAGCTTTTACAAGCTTCTAGACGATAAAGGTTTCAAGTACAAGCCAGTTTCAAGTCATTCATTGCAACTAACCAGCAAAACATCACACTTTATACCAATCATTTTTGGTTGCAACTCATTTTGCACATATTGTATAGTTCCATATGTCAGAGGAAGAGAAAAAAGTAGACCTTTTGAAGACATCAAAAGAGAAATTATTCAAGCAGTTTCAGAAGGGGCCACAGAAATAATCCTTCTAGGTCAAAATGTAAACTGCTATGGAAAAGATTTCTTGGAAAAAACTGATTTCCCATCATTACTAGATAAGATTGCAATAATACCTGGAATTAAAAGATTAGATTTTTTAACATCGCATCCACGAGAATTCAATAAAAACTTATTGCAAGTAATGAAAAACCACAAAAATATAGTACACCGGTTTCATTTTCCAATACAAAATGGTGACAACGATATATTAAAAAGAATGAGAAGGGGTTACACGGTTGAGGAATATTTGGAAAAAATCTCATGGATAAGAGATATTTTCCCAATAGCATCTATAACAACAGACATTATCGTTGGTTTTCCTGGAGAAAGCGAAGAAGCATTTCAAAATACTCTTGAATTAATCAACACAGCAAAATTTGATTCAATTTATGGAGCAGTATATTCACCAAGGCCATTGACAAAAGCTTCTGAATATGCAGACAGAGTCCCATTAAATGTTGGTAAGGAAAGATTAAATAAAGTACTAGAAATTCAGAAGAATATTACTAGAAGTAATATTTTACGTTTCCAAAATACTAATAGCTCGGTTTACGTCATAGAAAATTCTAACCCAGATAGTATCACAGGAAAAACATGGGAAGATAGACTGATATCTTTCAAACCACTGGATGAACTACCCAAAATTGGTCAAGTAGTAGAAGTAAATGTCGAGTATATAGAGAATTTCAAATTGTTTGGAAAACAAATTAAAAATGGGAACCAATAAGTTTTCTTCATTTGAAGAAATCAATTCTTGTATTGAAAAAAGGATTTATCCAGCATTAAAAGAAATTCAAGCTCTTCATCGAAAGACGTTTTATAAAGTTTTAAAAGCTTTTCAAGAAAATAATGTTTCTGATTTTCAATTTAAGCCGGGTTTTGGGTACGGACTTTGGGATGCAGGTACACAAGTCACCGAATCTGTTTTTGCGTCTTTGTTCAATGCAGAGTCTGCTATTGTTCGTCCTCAAATTACTTCTGGGTCACAAGCTCTTTTTTTAATACTAAATTCTCTACTAAAGTCTAACGATACCCTTTTAACATTAACTGGGCCACCGTATGAAACCTTAAAAAGCTGTATTGGAATACAAGATTCTTATCCTGGTAACCTTATAGAAAAGGGTGTTGATTACCAAGAAATAGATTTGATTAAAAAAGAGTACCTATCTTTTGAAGATAGAAACCTTGTAAAAAAGGCAAAATTGTGCTGGATTCAGAAATCTCGAGGATACTCTGAAAGAGAAACTATTTCCAATAAGGAAATTGGAAGAATAATTAAACTAATTCGATCAGAGAATCCATCTGCCATTGTCGCGGTTGATAACTGTTATGGTGAATTTACGGAAGAAACAGAACCTATTGAAAACGGAGCAGATGTGTGTGCTGGTTCATTTATGAAAAACCCAGGTGGTGGAATTGCTCGTACGGGAGCGTACATTGTTGGCAAAAAAATACTCCTTGAAAGAATTTCTTCCTATCTAATTGCTCCAGGGTTGGGTTTCGAATTTATGCCGAATCTTGGCTTTACATATGAAATACTTTTAGGGTTATTCCATTCTCCACTAACAGTAAAAGAATCATTAATTGGAAACGTATATTTTTCTGCTTTTCTTGAAGAAATTGGTTTTTCAGTTAATCCCAAGTATTCAGAGGAGCACTATGACATTGTTTTAGAAATCCAATGTAAGACAAAAGAAAATCTAGAGCTATTTTCTAATGCTGTCCAAAAATGCTCTCCTGTTGATTCAAATGCAAAACCAGATCCATTTAAACAAAATGGCTACAAATATCCAATAATTATGGCTGGTGGAACATTTGTTCCAGGTTCATCTATAGAGTTTTCTGCAGATGGATTCTTTCATGAGCCATTTAAGTTGTATTTCCAACCTGGACTATATGCAGAACAAACACGAATTTTAGCTGAATACATATGGAACAAACTGAGATAACAATATGTGTGGACGTTTTGCTCTAGTAAATCCATCTCCAAGTTTTGGTAACCAGGATATTTCCATGCTTTCAGAATCTCCTGCAAGATACAATATTTCACCTAGAAGTAATATATCTGTTCTTAAAGCGAATAATGGTAAAACAGTACTCAAACAATTAAAATGGGGCATTCTTGTTCATTCTAAAATCATTATAAACGCTAGACAAGAAACTGCTAACGAGAAATATTTGTTTAAAAACTTATTCTACTCAAACCGCATAATTGTTCTTGCAACTGGTTTTTATGAATGGGACAAACTAAAAAATCCATACTACTTTTTTTCAAATTCTGTAATTGGTCTTGCTGGTCTTGCAAAAGAAGAAGCAGTAATATTAACAATGAATGCAAATAAACACGTAAAAAGTATTCACCATAGAATGCCGTTAATCATAAATCCAGAAAGTATTAATGATTGGTTAAATCCTGATAAAAATACACCATCTATTGATTCATTTGTTGATTATTCTTCATCATTTGTTCTAAAATTCCATCAAGTATCTAAACTCATTAACTCAGTAAAGAATAATACTTCTGATTTAATTAAACCTGCAATAACTAATTTGTTCAACTAATTCACGATACTTAATTTCTATTAAGATTTTTGTTTATTATATTGACATTTTGCATTAATCTGCTATACAGGAACTATAAGTTACTTCTTTTTTTTAATCCTTGGAGGGAAACAAAAAATGAAAAAATTATACAAGTTTCTGTCGTTATTACTGGTTATCAATCTTAT
>JAGLCW010000229.1 GCA_023146045.1 Caldisericia bacterium | reverse complement strand
TCAGCACTCGGATCAAACTCATTCATTGATTCAGAAGAAATGAGAATGGTTGATAAAGATAAAATTATGATGGCTGATTGGGATACATTGAATCCTAAAGAACAAGAAGCTAGAACCACTCTCATGAGCAAAACAGGAGAAGGGTTTATTAATACTGGTGATGGTCCTATTGCATGGAAAACTGAACTTGCAGATGATTATGCAAAAGCAAATCTCATTCAAAATCCAAATGATAAGAAAGCTAAAATTGAAGAGCTTGATACGAAATGGAAATCTGCCATTCCTGGCAAGACAGACAAATGGGGTAATGTAGAGGTTAAAGAATTCAACTCTGGTTCTACAAGAGATTTCGAAGCAGTTAAAAAGAAGATTGATGATGCAGAAGGAAAAGGAATTGGAAATTGGTTCCAAAGAACTTTTGGTAACAACAACAAATTAACTGATGAAGAGTATGCAGCTAAAGGTGGAAGATTTGGATCAACTAAAGCTGGTGGTCTGAAAAACAATATGAGTTTTAGAATAGATAAAGAGGAAGATCTATTATCTACAAAAGAACAAAAAACACTTGCAAGTAATAAACTCAAGAAGATTCAGAAAATTAAACAAGAAGAAGGCACAAGCTTTAAGGATCATAAAGCAAAACTCTTGAAAGAAACAATGACAACAAAACAAATATCTAAGCACAACAATGATATTGTTAAGTTAGTTAAGGATCTTATTCCGCAAGGAATGAAATCGCCTGGTCAAGAACAGAGAAAAGTCAATGTTAAGCCTAGTGTCTATTCCAAGAAAGCAGATGCTCTTATTGCCACTGAAGCTAAAAGAATTAGCCAAAACGGTAAGTCTATCACTGAACAGAATTCTGAAATCCTTGCCTTTGCAAGTAACATCAAAAAAGGTGTTGAAACATATAGAACAGATTATAATGCAAGAAGAGATGCAAGGACTGCCTCAGATAAGTTGAATTCAACACAAGCTATTGCAGCAGCAGAATTCAAAGCAGAATTAGCAATCAAAAAAGCCAAACTTGACTTATCCGATAAAGAGTTAAAGCGAAAAGAAAAAGCAGACAAATCAACCAAGGCAAAAAATGATGCCTGGATCAAAGATAAAAGCTAGAGAAATGAAACAATAAATATAATGTTATAATATCTCTAATGAAAACTCATAAGGATATTTATGGCTAACAATGAATATGTAGACTACGTTGATAATGCTGGTGGCACCGACTATGTTGATTACGTTGACTCTCAAAACTCAGACAATTCAAGCGGCTTTGATGCCGCTGCTTATGTAAACTCCCTTAATTATGAATCCGATAACATGGTAAAGCTTCAGAGAGCTGAAGAACTAAAGCGTAAAGAGCTATATAGAACCACTCAACAGAAACTCAAAATGAATGAAGATGGTACACTGAAAACAGATAGTGATGTTACTATTATGGGTAAAGAAGTGGTCAATAAAATATCGTCTGGACTTGACTGGCTACTTGAAGCAACAGAAGTTGCAGTTGACTATGGACAAGGTGACTTCCTTGACTTTGCAAAGATGGATGCCACTGTTGAAGGTAAAGACTACAGTATGGGGAACAAAGACTTTCTTGCTGCAAGAGGAACCACCCTAGATAGTCTTATAGAAGAATACAACAATGAAGAAAATGACTCAACTGCAGAAAGCACACTCTATACTCTCCGAAAGTTTGATGGATACGATGAGACTGGTTCTGAAAAGTTTCTATACAAATATGGTGTTTCACAGATATCAGCATCACATAGATATAAAGAACAAGCTGTTGCTGACGGATATGACATCATTGGTGAGAAAAGCTTTGATGGTGCCGAAAAATGGGAGAAAACATTTCACTCATTAACTGAATCACTTGAGGCAAGAGCACTTGACTATGGAATGGTGCGTGATGAGAATGGTGACTTGACTACTACAGATAAAGCATCAGGTGTAGACTTTGGTACTGGATACACAGAGCTATATAAGAAAGATCTACTTAACCTATCTGCTGGGCAGGATGAATCTGACTTTGCACTAAATAGACAGAAGAGTGATAAGCTTAGAGATGAATACGCTGCAAGTGGATACCACGATGATAGTCTATGGGGAAGATCAAAAAACACTGCTAAAGCCGGTGCTGCGATGCTTGCTAAAACATTGGTTGTCGATACAGTTGACTGGATTGCAGAACTATCTACTCTTGGTGACATTGGTACAGGTGAAGAGAAGAGAGAAATGGTTAATAAGTTCTTTGGCTATGATGATTATTTTTCCCAAAAATCAATGGAGAGAGTATCTGCCGGGATGGACGATATGCTTCAAAATGGATTTAATTGGGAATCATTTAAAAAGGTTTCATCAAATGCATTTGCCAGTGCTGAGAGCACAGGTGAATCTGTCGGATTTATCGTTGGTCTTACTGTTGGTGTTGGAAAGTTCACAAAAGCTGGACAACTACTTAGTAAAGTTGAGAAGCTTCAGGCTGCCGGAAAGCTTACATCTGCCGCTGCCAAAACAAGAGCAGCCAGAGTTATAGAGAAGACAACATTGGCTCAGAGAGCAAACTATACTATTGCTAAAAATGCAGGTCTTCTAAATATGTCTGCAGGTATGACATCGGATCAAATTGATGACTATAAGGAAAATAACGAGGGAGTTGGACCAAGTGCAGCAGGAGTTGTTGCTATGGCCCTCACCAATGTGTTCTCCTTGGCCCTAGAGCGTGGAGTTGACATTGCCGTACTGAAAGCATCAAGTCTATGGAAAAAAGAGATTAAGGACGTTATTGACGATGTTCCAAAGAAAGAGCTTGCAGGAATTTTAAGACATACTGTTGAAGCAGTCAAAAAAGCTGGTTCTGTTACTGGTAGTATGGGTATGGAATTTGGACAGGAATATGTGCAAACTATTCTTGAGCAGGTTAATACCAAATATGGAACCAAGACATACGGTAACAACCTTGATGAAATACTATCAAACTATGAAGTTCAGCTTGAAGCCCTATCTGCTGGTGCAATGGGTTCAGCCGGTGCTACTCACTTTGCAATTGCTGGTGCACCTGTGGCTGCACAAAGATATAGTCAAAAACTCATCGATGAAGAGAAGAACTATACAGCTAGAGTGGTTCAAAGTAACAACATTAACTTTACCACAAATGCAATGAAAGAAACAGATCCTCAAAAAATATATGAAGAATTTGATACTCACATCAAAACACAAACAGGAAACGAAAACATTGTTGCTCAATCAGATGAGAATGATCAATATTCTGCAGATGAAGTTATAGATGAAGCAAAAGCTGTCTTTACTTTTGCAGTTCAAGAGTTGACTAATGAAATTCAGGCTCAGATAGACAATGGTGATTCACTCGATACTGTTCCTCTTGGTACAGGATATGCTGTAATAAGAAGACTTCAAAACACAATATTAAAACTAAAGAATACAAAAGAACCATTGACTGATGAGCAAAAGCAAGTCGTTGTGGCTTTAGACAATGAAGTTAAAAGTAGACGAATTATTATTGAAAATGCAATGTACAAGACTACACGTAAGCTTACAGATGCAGAGCGAGAAGCACTTACTTCTGATCAGCTTGTTGTTATGCTTGGTGGTGAAAGCAAAGATGCTGATGGAAATACGATCATCGAAGATACTGTTGACGTTGATGATGCAAGACACGCAACACTTCAAGAAGTAAGAGATATCGATTCTCCTGACTATGATGTGACAGATGAAGATGGTTCTACTGACCACGCCACTGATGAGTCCGTGATAGATGATGTAAATGCAGACCTGAATGCTGCGTTACAGCAAAAAGCTGCAGCTGACCAACTTGCCAAAGAAGGCAAGATTGCAAATATAAAAGAGCTTCAGAAGAAACTCAAGGCTAAAGTCGAGAAGAAAAAAAGACATCTTGCTACTCTAAAGGGATACAGAGATCGAGACTCCCACGATAAAGATACCGGTCTTCTTGCACGAGCTAAGATGGTTCTGGAAAATGAAGATGCAGAATATGTATTCGACCATGAATCGAGAAGAACACTTGACTATACAAAGAAGTGGATGGTTGAAAACAATTATGTATCTAAAGATGGTAAAACATTTGACTCAGTTGATGATATCGACTCAGGATACACAGCAGAAGAAAGAGAAGCTGGTAAGGTAGATGATATCTATGACTTCTTTAAAAGTGGATTGTCTGCAGCAGAAAGCTCATACTATACAGATATGAAGGAAGCAGGATACACATCAGTATTTGACCTTAGTACATTGCGAACACAACTGAATAAAAGAAGAGAGAAGCTTATTACTGACACTGGTAAGAAGATAGACAACAGAGCACATAAACTCGGTACTCTTACTGTAGCAACGCAAGAACAGGAAACAAAAGCTTTAGAGAAGATCAAAGAAGCAGCATTATTTGTGACTAATGCAGATGGAAATAAGGTTCCAAAAACCAACAGCAATGGAGATAAGCTTTATAACATCAAAGAGTCTACAACTCAAATAGATGATAACAATGAATTCATATATGTCGATAAAGAAGTCACAGAACCAGAGTTCAAGAAACACTTAAAGAAAACACTTGGTGCCGGTGGAGTAATGGAAACTTATGACCTTGTTGGTAAGAAGGACAAGAAGATACAAATTACCAGTGAAGATGTTGTAAATAGATTATTTGAAACTCTAAACAACAGAGGACTTGAGGAAAAAGACCAGACACATGAAACTAAAAATCATGGTGTATATAAATGGATCAGAGATATGGAGTATGAGAAAAAATCATACGAAAGCCTTTTGGTATCTGACCATAAAATAAAGCTTGATTCCAAGTATCGTAAGGACCTTGAAGAATATCAGAAAGAACTACTTATCAAAGAAGGGTTTGATCCTGATGTTGACTTGAAAGACTATGAAGATATTAATCCATACACGTTTAAAAAAATGAAACTTAAGCTTGAAAAGTATGAAAAGCATCTTCGTGCAGCGAGCCAGGAAATACAAGAATTATATGCAGAACCAAACAAGTCAACAGGTATTACATCTTTTGAAGAAAGCTATCTTGCTTCTGTGCTTGATACAGAAAATGGTGCATTGATGAATATTGCAACAGACTATTTTGCTATTCAAAATGATTTGAAAAAGAAACAAGGCAATAAGAGAGATATCAATAAAGAGCTTAAGCAAATTGAGAAAGACATAAAGGCAGCAGAGCAATCAAGAAAAGATCTTGAAGAGGCTGCAAAAGCACTATACAAGACAAAGCATGCTGAAGTTCGTAGAATAGAAGGTGAGACATTTGGTAAAACAGATGCCGACCTTGAAACTGAAATGAATGCTGATATAGATGCAAACAAAGACAAAACCAATGCGAAGGATCTCAAGTCACTATTCGCAAAATTTGCAAATGGAATTAGAAAAATCCTAACTTCTATGGTTAAAGTCAACAATCAAATAGCACAGCTTAAAGACCAGAGAAAAAGCTTATTGCAAGATCAAAAAGATGTTGATAAGCAGATAACAGCTCGTAAGCAAAGACTACAGCAATTTGAACGGATAGTCCAACATACAGACAATATTGACATTAAACAAGTTAGAGAAGATGCCAAAACAGCAAGAGAAGAAAAGCTCAAAAAACTTGAATACAAAAAGAAGCTTTTTCTGAAAGCAGTAAAAGAAGCAAAAGAGGGAACACAAGGTACTAATGTAGCGAGATCCCTATTGAGAGAACAGGCGAAGAATGAAGCTAAAAGAACTCCTACTAATAACAAACTGAATATACCTACAAAGTTTTCTGAGTTTGCTGATGTTGCAAACAAGACCGGTTCTCTTCTTGCTGTTCTCCCATTCAACTCACTCCTGAAAGTTGTAGACAGCAAGACTAAAGCAGTCATCGATGGCTATTCAAAAGAGGTTGAACTCTTTATTACTGAAGGTGGAATCCACCAGGCACTACTTGATAACCGTTTAAAAAACAACATAGATTATCAAGATCCCGGAATGGTCATGCTTATGGACTCAGCAGGCAAGATCAACAAGAGTGTTGCTGCAGCAATTGGTATGTCAGTTGATACTCTTATTCGTAACGACTCTTCTGATCTATTCATTAAAGATATGGATGCCACTAAGAGAATGATGGGTATCCCTGAAACAGCACAAATGGACAAAGAAACATACAATGAAATGAAAGACAGAACCAGAGTCAACAACTTGGCTAATACACTTGGTAAAGATATTCTCAAGATGCTTGGTATTACTGAGAAGAGTGTTGGTTCTACTGAAGCTTACGCAAGACTTGTATCCGGTATCGGTGCCATTGGTGTAATGCACATGCTACACAGTAAAGGCTTTGAAGCAAACGATATGCTTCTTGACCAATATCAGGCTATGCTTGGTTCTAATGGTACAGCAACAGACTACGAAGTATCAGTAGAGAATCAGATGTCTTTAGTTAAATTCATCTCTCGTAAAAAAGATGACGAAGGTAATAGAATTAAGTTTGATGCTGAAGAGGAATTGATGCCTATACAGGCAAACATTATGCTTCTTGAAGATAATGTTGTTATCCCACGAAATCAGCACTCTTTACAAAAAGAGCGACAGCCTATCATCCCATACGACAAGAGTTGGATTGCAAAGAATAATGTTACGATTCCAACTGAACCTATTTGGGAAGCGATCCAAAACCTTCAGCAGCAGACCCACTTTCTACACATTGATGGAGTTAACAAGTTGAATAGCTTGTTTAGTGGTACAGACGGAAAGACTCCACCAAGAGATTTGATACTCAAAGCACTTGGATACAAGACCGAAGAAGATCTTGCATCACTATCTTTATTGTCTGAAGACAAAGATAAGATGAGATCAACCAATCTTGGTATCGAAGCTGAGTATGACAACCTGATGACATTGTTCAATGATATTGACTCTGGTACCATGGAAAAGAATGAGTTTTGGTTCAATTATTTCACCGGTAAAAACAACAGACTTAACATTGATAGTGTACTTATAGATCCACAGACAAAAAAAGAATTACATAGATGGTTGGTGTCTGCAGAAAATCATGTTGCAAAATATGATACAAAAGACCTTGAAGCTGTACTCAAAGTTAAAATAACTCGTGATGCAAAAGGTAAGATAGATGCTAAAACCCTTAAAGCTTTAGGACTTGAGAAGAAGGGTAGAGATGTCTCAAATGTAAGAGATATGTCCACAGTTGGAGCATTGATGGGTGTTGCCCAGGCATTTGGATATGACATTGATAAATTTGCAGTAGAAGACTCAATGGCATTTGCCATAGAGATCATGAACATGTCAAAAGAAGCTCGTGAAAAGCTTGTTATGGACGGTAAAACAGATCACCTTGGTCATGGTGTTCAAGCACTTACTTTCATGGACGATTATGAATCTGCACTAAGTACAGGCACAAAAGAATTCAGTGGACTGATAACTGCTGAATACGATGGTATAACCAACGGTACTATCCTCAAACTATTGCAGATACCTTTATCTTCAAGATCAATGGCATTCCTACTTAAAGGTGGTATTGTATTTGATGTTGAGAAAGAAAAGCTTTCAGATGGTGAATACCAAACCGGTGTTGACTTCTTGACATTTGATTCTGTATTGAACCAAATGGGAGAGAGTACACAGGACAGAGCAGAGATCAAAAGACTCATCAAGGAACGAGATGAGGCTAAAGCAAGAGGTGAAGAAGTACCTGATATAGACACAAAAGACAGACTTGGTAAGATCCTTGATGTTTACTATACTCAAGCAGCATCAGCCAAAATGACACTTGTTGACATTGCCAAAAGAATTGACAAAGCAGAAGGTGCAAATCGTGGAGAAGACATTGACTTCTTTGGATTGATGGAAAAAGATGAAGAAGGAAACGAGATAATATCTCGATTTATTCCAAACACAGCAGACCTTCTAAACAAAGCACTGAGAGAAATGTTCAAATATCCTACGATGATCATTAACTACGGTGGTGCTATTCGTTCTGTTGTTGCTTCTGTTGCATCTACTGCATCAAGAGAAATGATGGCAAAATTACTGAAAGATTATACTGAGTTTACTGAACTTCCTGAAGATACAGATAAAGAAACAGATGAATACAAAGAGATGGAGAAGGCTTATAATGAAGCTTATGCACTACTTCTTGATATGTCCGGGAAGATGAAACTAAAAAATGTTATCCATACTGTCGTTGATGGTAAGGATACATATACATTCAGTAAAGAACCAGCTACCACAGACAACGAGAAGATGTTTGCAATACTGAATGCTCTCAGAACACAGCCACTATCGAAGATACGAGGTGAAGGTAAAAGTCTTGAAGACAAACTATCTAAGCTCTATGCTGCTGCAGTTGGTGAAGCAGTAGGTAGTGCCATTTATGATAACTTTGGAGACATGATTGAAGTTACAACAATGATCAATGAAACCTCAAGAGGTATGTTTGAATCATTTGAGAAGGTAATTAATCGTGAAATTAAGATACTTAAGGAGGAAGCCCTTGCTAAAGGTGAAATCATCACAAGAGAGCAGATCAATGAAGTCATAGAGAGAAATAAAAGATTTATGCCTATATTCAAAGGGCCTGCTTCTACTGATACTGATACAAATGGTATTGCTATTTTTGAAAGTGGAAAAGCTCCAGATGATGAAATGCAATTTGCTGGTGAAAAGCCATCTGTTCACTATATTGATAGCGATGGAGAAATGAAAAGTTTCTCTGTGAGTGCATACATGATGAGAATTAAATCAGCATGGGCTGCTGCCGGTGTAATGCCTACACACACAGAGGATGCTGTTGGTCTTGCTACCACCATCAACAAGTGGATTGAAACTCACGGTATCATTGCAGTCCACGATGCATTGGTTCTATCTGGTATGAGTCCACAAGAAGTATTGAAATTTTTCAATGAAACATTTGTTACTATCAGTAGAGGATATGACCTTGTTGATGCTGTTGCAGACAGAGCGAGAAGTGTATATGAACATTCTATTCAGTATGAGAAAGACAATGATTTGTCGCTGAATCTAAGCGATACAAGAAGTGAAGCTGAACTCGTTAAAGCAAAAGATGGTGATAAGCCAAGAGATATGCTTGAGAATGTCGTTGCTATGGAATTGGCAGCAGAACAAACATGGAATGAAAAGAGAAAGCTTCACGCTCATGCAATTAAGGCTGATCAGTTCCCTGGTAACTTAAGCATGGCAGTGGTAGAACCACTGTACAACATTGATATATTCTCAGAGCAACTGATTAAGCGTATCGAGAGAAGAAATACTTTCTATGAAGATGGTTCTACTCTCAGTAACAAGAAGACAGAAGTTGCAAAGTTTGTTAAAACACTACTGAGTATGAAACGTGCTGGTAAAAAACTAAGTGTTGGTGAAAAAATTCTGCAAAGTGTTGCTATCACTGAAGCTATAACAGACTTAATGAGTGGTGTCCCTGGTCAAGACAAGGAAGCATTCTATGCAAGATACATTGAGATCACTGAAGGGATCGAATTCTCTGCTAATAACAAAGCCAAGTTTGACACTATCCTGAATGAACTTGTAGATGTAGGTATTAAGCATAATGAGTTTGTTGAAAAGTCTGATTATGTTGGGCTTAAAGAAAGAATTGAAGTAGGTAAAGAAGGAACTGGAACCAGTGCAGAAGAAGAAATCAACACAGAGGTTTCAACTGAAAGTATTGGTGATATTAGAGAAGCAATTGTGGCTGCTGTTGAACTTTCCATGACAGAAGGTGAAACCTCTAAAAATACACATATAAAGAAGGATATCACCAAAATTAATAAAGCCACAAAGTTCATCGGAACAGGTAAAAAAGATACCTCAACAAAGGCATACTTTGATTTATTCAATGACTATGGTTTAGCTAATCAATCAGAATATGATAATACAGATACTGTATTCGTTTCAGTGAATGGTGGAAGCTACGGAATTACTCCTGTTGCACTTAACAATGATGGAGAGAATGTTCTTGTAAATGGATATGAGCACATAGAACAGGCTATCGAAAGTGGTGCTACAATTATTCTTGATAATAAGTATAATCGTGAAAGATCATACAATAAGACTGGCGAGTTGGCTCTATTCAAATATCTATCAGAAAAAGCTGATGAGTATGGATATGAATTCATAGAAGGAGAAAACTCTACCTATGCAGAATTCAGACCTGTCCAGCAGTATTCCGATACAGCAGAGGGTGAACACGAGAAGTTGATCGTTGACTCTATTGCAGAAAATGTTGATGAATTATTCACAGAGAGTCTTCAAACTAAAAAGTCTGAAAAGACCGTTGTGAGATCATCAAGTAAAGCAAGTGCTGATGGAATGTATCTTGGTTCTATCCAAACAAATGGTAAGAAAAAGACATTTAAAGACATCGATGGTAAAGTGATTGAAATGGACAATATCAACAACTTCTCTGTTCCATTTGTCCCAGATATCAAGCATGATGACAGATCTACTCGTAACCAAAAGAAGATAGATGCAACAGCTTCTATTCTTGGAGAACAGGAATATACAGGTGGAGTGAATCAGAAGATCACCGATATGACATACAGTGAATCAAGATTTGCATTCTATAACTGGTTGGATAATAACGAGATACCTGATGGGTATCCGGAAGACCAGCGTGCAGACCTTGAGAAGAAGCGTAACTTTATTCTAAAGAATCTGAACTCTGTGGCATTCAATAATAAGTACATTTCAAATGAAGATCAGAATGCTCAACCATTCACCTCAACAGAAGCATTGCTTTCTCTTGCCATTGAACAAACTAGAGAATCAATCTCTAGTGCTGAAGGTACTGGATTTAAGGCAGGCCAGAATACAGATGCTATCAAAGCACATTTGATCAAACTAGGTGTTAGTGTAGATGTTGAATCAACGCCAACATCAAAGACTGCCACACCGAAAAAAGCAACAGCTTCTCAGACTTTAAGAAAATATAAGAAAAAAAGAAAGACATACGGCAAGAGCTTTACTAAGAAGAAATTCTATCGTGGTGGCAAAAAGAGAACCTATTCTAACAGTAGAACATCTAAATTCAATTCACGAAGAAAGAAGACATCGACAAAAAGACAGCCAAATGCAAACAAGTTTGTTCACTATCCTGAGATGACTATGGATAACAAATTCCAGAACTCAAAAACATTGCAGGAGAACAACAAGAGTAAATTAATTCCACAGAACAATAAATTCCTTGGGACTATTGGTGCAGATAAGCAGAATACGTTTGGTTCTCATCAAGCACTTACTGAATTTAAGCAGTTTGTCAGTGATGCAACAAGTCAGAAAAATAAAGATAAGTTGTTTTTTGTTGATAACAACATTTTAGAATTGTTTAATGTTGATGCTAAAACATTGATGAATGCAGATTTTATTAAGGCAATCAAGGCACACAATATCATCATTGATCCGGCAATCGTTGCGAAACTCACATCAGAACAGCAGGCTTCTGTTAAGCAGTTGTTTGAGATCTCAAATGAAGAGCGTAAAGAAAAGAATGCAGTCATTGTCGCAAATCGTAAAAATGCAGATGATAAAATGATCGTTACTATGCTTGATCCAGCAAAGAGATTGACTAAGCCTGTCAATGTTAAACTTGGTACAAGTAAAAAAATGAAAGACGGAAAATGGAAGTTTACTCCATATAAGGCTACCAAAGATATCCATGCTCATCAGCAAAAGGATAAAAAAGGTGCTCCAATTAAAGGTAAATTTTTGGCAGCCTGGGGAGATAAAACTCCAAAGGGCGGCAAAGGTAAAAAAGACGTGTTCTATTCAATCGACAATGCAGTAGCTTCACTTAGTAAAACATTTAAGTGGGACGAGAAGACAAATAGTGAGCGACCTACGATTGAAGAGTTTGTTTATTCTCAACTGTTTATTCAGAATCCTAAACTTGTTGATGCGATCATCAGACAAGGTGGTATCGATAAAGCACTTGAGGGTGATGTGCTTGGTTCTATTGATGCAGGTAAACAACACTCTATCAAAACTGCATTCAGTAAACTCAATGCTAGGAAGAAAAATGCTGCTGAAACATACAGAAAGAATTTGAATACTGAAAATCCAAATGCTACAATGCATGATTTTTATAATGATCTTGCAGAAGATGCAGCAATGAATGAACATGTGGCATATCCAAATAGCTCAAATGCAAAAACATATAGTGAAGTTATTGCACACAATAAAGAGAATCCGGATAACAAATATGTTCTTCTTGCAAATATTCAAAAGAACAATCAGAGCAAAGAAGTTCTTGGATTAACAGAAGATGAAAACTTTGCATATCCGTCAGCGATAACAAATGATAAAACATTGTCAGACCTTGAAAAGGCACACAAGTATCTAATGTGGGTCATTGGTGATCTTGATCTTGATGGTCACGCAGAACAAGCTAAATGGATACGTGCACAGATACAGGATGAGAATAGTGACTTTAGCAAAGCATACAAAAATAACATGCTTGTGAGTATCACTCAACTCAATACTTCTGATGTTCAGGGTAACTACAATAGTAACTATGTCCCGGCACTATTATATGCCAAAGAAAATATTTCTGATATACTATCAAAAGAAAATACTGTCGAGACAGATGACAGTAGTGAGCATTCATTTAACTTTACAACCAGTGGTGGACAAAACATAATTCTAAATGTACCTTTAGTTTGCTAATCAAGGAGAATATCTATGGCAGTCTGTGATCCAAAATATAAAACACTTGTTCCTTTAAAGAATATTACGAGAGAAGATTATGATAACTTCTCTCTATCAAATAAGGCAAAACGATTTAATGAACTGAAGATAGGTAA
>JAGLCW010000228.1 GCA_023146045.1 Caldisericia bacterium | reverse complement strand
AAGATGCTAGACCATCAAAAAGTACATCCTTTAAGCTTAAGTCATTAACATCAATATAATACCATCCGCCTAGACAGTCTAAATCTTTCCAGTTCAATACTGAACCGTTTTCGTAACGACCTGTAAGGTCAAATACACGGATGTCTCCAGGGGAAGCAGTTCCACTACCGTCAATATCAGCATAAAGTATGTTTGTGAACATATCTGGTGCTGGATCTGTTGTAGCAGGATCGCGGATTCCCATGAAGTATTTGTAAGATCCACCCACATAACCATTACGTATATCTTTGGCTACTTTGTAAATACTTTCGCCAACATCGTATGTCCAGTTATATGGAATGTCTTCTAGTGGCCATTCCTCGTCATAGAAAAGATCCCATGCGTGGAACGAGCTTAAACTAAACCCGACATCAGCGTCGCCACCGGCAACAGTTGTGTCAGCTTTGTATTTAATTACGTTATTCCCTACATTAACTGTGACTGCTGATAAACGTTTATCGCCTTCTGTTACTTGTTCAGTAGTAAAAGGATCGTTATCATCGTCATTATTCTTGTAGATAGTTTCGCCACAACCGTATTGATCATTTCCTTCAGTATCATAGAACATGACATCTGATGGGAATGGTAATAGGTCATAACCGAAATCTTTTGCAGAATACATACCATTGTTTGCACCAAGATATTCTTCACCAGTACGACCTGCACGATAATCATCGGATAGGTTGTATGGATAGAGAGTATCTACTGGTGGAGGTGGTGTTTCTGTGAAATTGATTCCAACATTGTTATCAATTCCATCATCTTTCCAAATTTCAACTCCAATATATTCTCTATATTTTAAGTTTACATTTTGGAATGTAGTTGCAGGAATATTAAAGTCAGAACCTTTTCTACCTAATACAGTATTCTTTTGAACACTTTGGGCTGTAACTTTAATATCATTGTTTGGAGAGCGTAATCTTGCTGCTGTTACTGAAGGAATCATACCTTCCCAAATATCTGTTTGAACAGATAAATTGTATGCAGGTTGATTGCATCCACCAAATAATACTTCAGCTAAAATTAGTAAGTCGCCATTAACTCGTGGCACATAATGCCAATTCATTTCAGGGCTTTGTACTAATGATACGTCTGAAGACATATAACCACGGTTTAATTCTTTTTTCATGGTTCCTGGATCTACAGGATCATTAACGTTAGTTAAACGATAATCTCCAATAGTCACAAAACCATTGTTTGAAAGAATACTACCGGTTTCTTCATACATCCATTCGCCTGGCTCAAATGTGAACCATTTTTCCTGCCAATTAAAATCAGCTGGAGTTTTTTTGTTATCAGCATGAACTTGGTCATAAGCATAAGGTTCACGAATACCATCTTTGTTAAAATGGATCGGGAAACGATATAAAGCCAAACCAGTTGATGGATTAACCGGATCGTTAATGCTGTTGTAAGCACAATCCCAATCAGTAGCTTTTACGATTGAGTTTGGAGGATAATTTCTTGTTTCACCATTTCTGTAAATAGAAACTGGTGTCAAACGAATATCACCCTCTTGTACAAATGTTGAGTGCATTGGATGCATATATGCATTCATACTTTTACGGTAAATAAATTCACCAGGGTTGTATGCATCTACAACTGCCCAATGAGTTTCACCATCTGCAATTGGATCTTCCATAAACTCATGAGCATCGTCTATATTAGCAGCGTGGACTTCATCACCATAATGGAAATAAATTTCCTCAAGTGTGATTGGATCTAAGTTGTCGCTGTCAAAATACCATGCACAATCAATAAATGGGGT
>JAGLCW010000227.1 GCA_023146045.1 Caldisericia bacterium | reverse complement strand
CCTGAACCTGAACCTGAGCCTGAGCCTGAGCCTAAAGAAGAAGTTATTGAAGCTCTTTCACCTTGTGTATTCTATTTAAATGAAAAAGTATGCATAGCAGTAGGAAAAGCAGATGGTACACTAACACTGCTTGAATATAAAAAAGATATAGAAGAAGATAAGAATTTTTGGATAGAAAATCCTGATTATTTTGTAAGCTGGAATGAACATTGGGAAGAGATTCCTAATAAAGAAGGAGTAGCTGTAAAAGAATTTGCTACACCTTCAATTCTATATTCAGAAGATAGTTTTGAAGATGAATATAAAACAATGTGCGTGGGCGCTTCCGATGGATCATTTTCTTTTTTTGTAATTCATACAAAAGCAATGTTCCCTCAAATACAGACTATGGAAATGTTTGAATCATTTTCTACTCCATCGTGGGTATCACCTTCATTTTATGATGTAAACAAAGACGGAAGAATTGACTTTGTCTTTGGTTCAGAAGAAGGAAAAATTTACTCAATACTTAATTATGGTAAAGCATACGAGCTAGCTTGGACACCTTTAGATAGTGAATCTGAAGAAAATAATCTAACAAATTTCTTTGGTGGTATTGGTTTTCACAGAGCATACGACCCAGTATGTTGCGTAGGTAGTAACTCTGAGTTAATTGAAACGGTAGCGCAGTTCATTATTGATACTGACGAAAAGTATATCGACGAAATTGCTTACTGTATTGCTAATTTTCAAATTGCTGACATTAAACAGTATTTTTCTGAGAACATACAATCTGTATTAATAGAGAATGCAGAGGGTATTTACAAAATGGCTAGTAGTGTCAATTACTGCTCTATTGTTGAAAAAGATAACTACACAACTCTTTCCTACAAAACAAGAGTAGAAAAGAATGATGAATCATCTAGCGAGACTGAAATTGTAGAAATAGAATTGGATAAAGACATCTACTACAATTATTTAGTTATGATGAATAGATATCTTCTTGTTCCTACAAGGTGGAAAGAGTACTACAATGAAAACTTTTACAGAACATTTCTTCCATATGACAAAACATATGTCAATACAACCGATGAAGAAAACCCAGATAAGCCATCTAAAGTAACATTATTTGAAAGAGTAAAAGAATCAGAAACAATGTATGACGCAGCATGGCATATTATGTTTTGGTTAAAAGATGACATTGGTGGAGTTTGGCACACTGGAGACAAACCAAGAGGTTGGTACAATATTTACAACAACGTTCTAAATAAGGATGCTGGTATTTGGTGTGGAGAATGGTCAATTATTTTTGAGGCTTGTGCAAGATCTATGAATATTCCAACAGTTATAATTATTGGACTAGGGGAAGATCATCAGTACAATAATTTTTACGACGATGGTTGGCATCATGTAGATCCTTCAGCTGGAGAAAGTGGAGACACTGGAACTTGGGAACCATACATAGGTAATTCGTTAATTTACTACGAAAGATGGGGAAAAAGAATTTTTAGTTGGCCTATGGAATGGGAAGGTAATGGAAAATATGACCATGTTTGGAGATCAAAGCTACCATATAATCCTCCAGATAAATTAACAAATCTGTCTTTTAAGGTAGTTGATCAGAATCATCGTCCTATTGAAGGAGCTAGAGTTGAACTATGGAGTCACTGGCCAATGGAAAACAAATATGTTCCAGTCCCATTTCCAAGTGCCTTTGGATATTCCGATAGTTTTGGTAACGCCTTGATTGAAAAAGTTGGTCATCAAAACTTCACATGCGTAGTAACAAGTAGGATAGGAACAACAAATTATTTCATACCACTTAGAGATGCTCAAGGCACAAAAGAATGTAATTATGAAGTGATAATTCCAGGTAAGATTCCTAGCCTTTATAACTATTGCATGGCATCAGAGCCAAATTTCAATACCGACAGCATTAAACCAATAAGACACCCAGCTACAGAAGAAACAGAACCGTGGAGTGATGAAGATGGCGTTGTGTTATATATGCCAGTTTCTATGCTTGAATATGCAGAATGCGCCATAACAATAGAAGATAGTACTGCGACAATTAAACACGATAAACACTCTCTAACTGTCACCGTGGGAGAAACAAAGGCTATTCTAGATGACAAGGAAATTGAGTTAGATCAGTGCCAAATTCCAATACTACATAATGATAAAGTATATATTCCTTTGAACAGTACGATATTGATAGAAATCGAAACTCGTTTTAATGAAATGCAAAAAGAATATGTTTTTTACATTGTTGAAATAAGAGAACTTGGTATTGAATTTAAAAACTTCAAAGCCTACCAAAAGAACTATCACTGGATAGATGGATACACATCCATTCTTGACTATGTAGACTATTGGAAGCCAACAATATCAACTTTTGACTGTTTAATTCTTCCAGAAATTGAATTTCGGAACATGCTTAATGGATATCAAGTTCACCAATGCGATTGGGTAACAATTGCAAATGACTATCCAACCTCATCTTTTGGAAACACTCTTCCAAAAGATGGAAAGTATTATGCGATTTTTGTTAATAACAATTTCTCCACAGAGATATCTGGAAAAGTGTCATTTACTGTTTATCCATAAACAATTGTTTAAAGTACAGGGAGATATTCTCTCCCTGTACTTTAAACTACCACAGGAAAACCAATTCCACCTTGGCTTGTTATGTAAAATTGATTTCCTTCTTCATTGTCACTTACAAATTTATCTAAAGAATCAACTTTTTTTAAATACATAGACTCTGTTTCTTTTTTCGAGAATGAGCTGTACAAATATAAATCGAATTTTTCCTTCAATTTACTTAAATAATATAGCTTGTGCAACCCAAATTTAAACTCCTTTTTCATTTGTTCAATCACTTCTGTTTCTGTCATTTGGTTTTTAACGCAACTCTCAAAAACAGAATGCCCAAATTTTTCTTTACACTCCGCAACAAGAACAATCTTTCCATTAAAACGTAAAGCTTTGGTGGACAAATGAAATACTTTTTGTGCTTGATAAAAGTTTATGTCTTTAGGCATTCCACCTGCAGAAGCAATTACTATATCAGCTTTACTATGTAAGGCTATTTTGTTGTTTTTTTCTAAAAAGCACTTAGCTTTTTCCCATGACTCTATAGAATCTCCAGTAAAATATCTCAATATTTCGTTATTATTGTTACACACAATATTAATAATGAAATCCAAAGGACACAATCTTAATGAATCCATCATTTCCAAATGTACAGGATTATTCTCTACACAACCGATTTCTGCTCTAGAATCTATCATTTTTGAATGATTCTTCATTATTGATTCTCTGTCAGCTACTCCTGGAAAAATACTCTTTCTTCCTCCAGAAAAACCTGCATAATAATGATATAAGACTTCACCAATGGCTATTCTAAAATCAGATTTTGCTACAACTTCATTGATAAAAAGTTGATTCCCAGTGAATGTTTCTCCAACATTCACAAGCGTTTTACTATCACATGAATGTGCCATAACACGATAATTTTTGGCTATTTCCGAGCCGACAATTGTTTCTGTTTCTTCCTTTGTTGGCTTTCTATGAGTTCCTGTTGCGATAACGATACAAATCTTTTTATCTTCAATTCCATTTTTATTAAGAAACTCTACTAATACTTTTAGAATACTCTCAGTTGGTGTAGACCTGGTGTGATCATTTACAATAATTGATATTGCCTTTGGATTTTTTCTTTTAATCTGCTCCCGCAAAGACATACCAACTGTCGGTT
>JAGLCW010000226.1 GCA_023146045.1 Caldisericia bacterium | reverse complement strand
TTCATAACTGAAAGACAACTCCCTATATTCTTTGATTATATCGAAAATAACTCAATTGTTAGACCTAGATCGTTTAATATTCCAGTTGATAGTTCAATGCCTAATGCAAAAGTTACAATGCCTAAATTAAAACAGGATGCAACTGGAGCATTTGTTGAAGCAGACTTTTATCCAGTTGGTGAGGGCAGAGCATTTACAACTACCGACGCAAAGATCGCATTAGCAACTCTTGAACCAAAAAAGCATGGTTGTTTAGTCGATATGCCAAATGAAACACTTGAAAACACCAATGCGGCTGAAGCACTTATAAACAGAATGTTAAAAAGAGCAGCTGTGAAGTATGAAAACACTCAATTTACTTCGGGTGCTGGTGGTATGTTCCCAATTGGCTTCCAAAACACAGAAGCAATGTACACTGTCAAAAGAAATACCGCAAACCAAGTTAAGTACGAAGATATTCTCGCA
Source organism: Caldisericia bacterium (assembly GCA_023146045.1). GTDB lineage: Bacteria > Caldisericota > Caldisericia > UBA6126 > UBA6126 > JAGLCW01. Next base: position 916 of record JAGLCW010000226.1, on the reverse strand, counting down.
ATGTTGAAGGTAAGTATGTTGGATGAGAAGAATAATTATATCTGGATGGGTTCTCAATCAGCTTTTAATTATATTTATCCAATGAGAGATGATTCTACTTATGGCGAAAAAGTATACAGAGATGGAAAGTTAGATGGAATCCCATTTATTTGGACTCCAACTGCTTCAGCTCTTGGTACTACAAATGATCTTATGTTGGTAAACCTTCAGTATTATTTAACTTACATTGGAACATCATTACGCTTAGCACAGTCAAAAGAATACAAATTTAACCGTGATATGACAGTAATCAGAGCTAAATATTCATTAGATGGAGATAGCTGGTTAAGTAAATATATCACACGTGATGATAGCACTATTGTATCCCCATTTATCGGTTTATCATCTGAAGTAGCCTAAGGAGGTAATAAATGATTAACTTAATAGCAGATAGAATTGGACCATATGTTGGAGTTGAACCGCAAGCATTTTCAGCATCAGATGTAACTGGATCGTATTATTTAATGGGTAAGAAAAACACTTATACCCTCATGGTAAACGATTTAGAAGCAGGAGAAATAGCGAAATTAGACATCTTGCAAGCAACTGACGTGGATGGTACTGGAGCAAAGGCAATCACAGACCAAGACGACACCGCAACTGCCACAGGCACTATAACCGGCAGGGCTAGAGCTCAAAAGTTGAGTGTATTAGTTGACAGTGTTACAAACGGAAAGACAATTATACTAGTTTGCTCACAAGGTGGGTCAGCAGTAACTTATACCAAAGCCGCCGCAACAGATGCAACAGCTCAAGAGTTTTTAAACGCCGCTGGATTGGTTCTTTGCATAAACACAGATCAAAGCGAGTACGTAACAGCTTCCGCTAGTGGAACCACAGTTACAATCATATTAGCACATCCTGAAAAAGGTGGGCA
>JAGLCW010000225.1 GCA_023146045.1 Caldisericia bacterium | reverse complement strand
GAAATTAAGATAAAATACAAGGATATGCTAATTCATTTATGGTTACATCGTAAATATAGAAGAACATACGATGCACTAATAGAGAGAACAGGAAAAACACCAGAGAAGATTTCCTTATCGACACCACCTTGCATAATAAATGGCAGAACAGTGGTTCCATTACGTTTTATTAGTGAAACATTTGGAGCTTCTTTAGAATGGGAAAGTAAAACTCAGACTATTACTCTAAGGATAAAGATTTAAATATGACGGGCAATAAAACCATACTAAATGGCATTTCAATAAGTTCGATGGAGTATTTTGAGTACTCTTGACTTGTTTTCATACTTCTTTTCTATCTTAATCGTCTAGCAAATGATAGAATGTTTTTATGAAAAATATTTTGTTGATAATAGCTCTAATTTTATTAGTAATTTTTATATGGAAACTCATTTGGATATCTTTTTGGGTATTAATTATAGTTTTGATTGTATATTTTTTAACTTAATTCTTAGCACCTCACAGATTATATGTAGTGCTTAAATATTTATAAGATAAAACGTTCACCACTCAAAGAGAATTTGCTCACAATAAATTTTTGAGATTCATCATGTTTATGTTTTAATACAATTATCTTTACATTTAGATTAGGATATTTCTAAATGATAATAAAATTTTAAGGATATTTTATGAAAAGTAATATTTTGACTAAAACTGTAACAGTGATTTTTCTAAGCTTTTTTATATCATCTATTTCTTTTATTCCAATGTCAAAAAAAACAATTTGTGAGCAATCTAAACCAGATATTTCTTTTAGTAATTTCATTGGTGGTAAAAACTATGACTGTGTAAATGCAGTAAAAACTGATTCTTCTGGTTGTACATATGTTGCTGGCTATACTCAATCTAGTAAAGAAGACGGTTTTCCTATTGGTGGTGATATTCCTGGGTACAGTACAAATCACAAGGGTTCAGGACGAAAAAAGAGTGATGATGGTTTTATTATGAAGCTTTCATCCGATGGTACAAAAATATTGTATTCAACGTACATTGGTGGAAATAACCGAGATGCTATTTTTTCAATAGCTGTTGATAGTGAAGGTTGTGCTTATCTTGCAGGATGGACTGAATCTAGTGAAGAAGAAGGTTTTCCGATTGAACCTGATGTACCAGGCTATGACAAAACTTTTAATAAGTTTTTAGACATTTTTGTAATTAAACTTTCTCCCGATGGTACAAAATTATTGTATTCAACTTACTTAGGAGGAGAATTTCGAGATGTAGCTCTTTCTATAGCTTTAGATTCATCAAATTGTGCCTACATAACGGGCTGGACAGATTCTTGTCAAAATGATGGCTTCCCTATTGAACCTGATGTACCAGGCTTTGACAAAACTTTTAACGGCGAGAGAGATGCATATATAATAAAACTATCTCAAGATGGATCCAAATTGTTATATTCAACATACATTGGTGGTTCAAAAGATGAAGATTCTGAATCAATTGCAGTAGATTCAGATGGTTCAGCTTACATTTCAGGATGGACTAAATCAAGCCCAAGTGAAGGTTTTCCAGTACATGCTGAAGGAAGCGATATAAATATTGATAGCTACGACAACACTCTTTCTGGGGAAATAGATGCTTTTGCTTTAAAGTTATCTCCCAATGGAGATAAACTTATATACAACACTTATATTGGTGGCACAAAAAACGAATCATCAAATTCAATCGTTGTTGACTCAGAAAACTATTTGTATGTTTCTGGCAATACTGAATCATCACAAGTTATGGATTTTCCGATAGAACCAAATAAACCGGGGTACGACAAAGTTTTCGATGGGGAATCAGATGGCTTCGTCATAAAACTATCTCAGGATGGACGTTCAATTAATGCAAGCACATACATCGGTGGTTCGCACTATTCAGATGTAATCTCATTCATCGACATAGATCGCGTAGGCAACGTATATGTGACTGGTTGGACAGATTCAAATGAAAATCACGGTTTTCCTATAGAAAATGACTTACCTGGGGTACAAAAAGAATTCCAAGGTCACTATGACTCCTACCTATTAAAACTTGCACCAAATTTCACAAAAGTAATGTACAGCACCTATATTGGCAGTAAAGGTCCAGACTATAGTTATGCGCTTTCTTTAGATGATAGCAATAATGTAACATTAGGTGGTAAAATAGAGTCAAACAATGCAAGTGAATTCCCAATAGGTGGAAATATACCAGGCTTCAATAAAATTTTTCATGCCGGCTACAGCGATGGTTTTGTTTTAAAGCTAAACCTTCCACCAAACAAAATATCAGCCAGTATTACACTTCAAATTGGTAACAAAACTGCATACGTACAACTAACGGGCAGTCAAGAAATTAAGAGTTTTCAATTGGAAGTTCCACCATTTATTATAGAATCTCAAGCTATGGTCCCCTTAAGATTTCTTATCCAATCAATTAATGGAACGATTAATTGGAATCACGAAGAAAAGCTAATTAGCATATTGAAGGACGATACAAAAATAAAACTATGGCCATATAAAGAATCAAATAGGAACTACGATGCTATTGTCATCAAAAACCAAAAGCAAAATTTCATACAACTAGAAATTCCACCTCAAATGTTTAAAGGAAGAACCTACATTCCAATAAGTTTCTTTGTTGACTCTTTTGGCGCTAGAACACTCTGGGACCCTGTTACACAAACTATCATAATAGATGCTTCTGTCAATTAGAGTGTCTTG
>JAGLCW010000224.1 GCA_023146045.1 Caldisericia bacterium | reverse complement strand
TTTTCTGGAGAAGCATATTTAAACTGGGATCCATGTGGTAATCTTTTATCCATGACAGCATCAAATGGAACTCTAGTTGCATCATATGAATATGACAAAGCGTATAGCAAAAAGATAAACGAATACAATCCATATGGTGTTGAAATGCCTTTCCAATACAAGGGTAGAGATGGAACGGTAACACCAACTTATGGAGGAGCTACTCCGTTAAATGTTGACATGCAAGTACTCAGTGGATCATCCATTAATGTCAACAACACCACTCCTCTACAAGCCAATAGCAAATTCTGTTGCTACATAGACGGATACAGTGAAGATCCAACTAGTCCAGTTGATGATGGAGCAGAGGATGATTGTGATGATTCTTCTTGTTCCTGCCAAAATATGAATGCGCGATATTTTTTCCATCCATCTAATATAGATTGGGTACCAGGTATTGATACAAAACCTGATGGTACTCCGTATTTAACGCTTGTCTCAAAGCTTAATCAAAAATCTGAACAAAGATTAAGGGATTCTGGTCTAGATGAAGACGTTGTTAATCGAACTAGTAGAATAGCAGGATTGTGCCTTGAGGCTGGTGGAAAAGCTGAGTGTTATCAGTATGAGTGTGATGGTTATTGTGGTATGAAATGTGAGTGCTCTGTTCCTACTGAAGACAATATTGACAATCAAGACCCATGTTTTAAATGAAAAGAGGTTATTGTGAAGTACTTTACAACATATTTTGTTGCATTAATTCTAGTTTTTTCCCTATGTAGCTGTAATAATTCTAAAGAATATACTGTTTCTTTTGCAGATAATGAATCTGAAGTTTTTCAATATACAATTAATAAAAACATGGTTTCTGAGTTAGATTATAAACAAAATATTGTGACTATTCACAATTTACAGGATGATTCATGCCAAGAAGTTATGCTAAAAAGTCCTATATTTAAATGCATTTCTATTAATGAGGAAACATTTAGTACTATAATTGTAGAAGGCACGAAAACTTTAAATTTTCTTGGTGATCCACTTCCTAATTCAACCGAAAGAGTTACATATGGGTTCCCAGTAAACAATTCAACCGAAGAGCAAATCAGTTTTTATCACGGGATTTTTCTTTCATTCACTTTGTCTTTTTATACTGAAGGAATAACTCAATCCAATGAAACAAAAACACTTTACCCTATTACTGCAGACGACTACTATTCTCATGGAGAATTTCTAGCAGGAAAAGGAGTCTATTTACCATCAGACCATGCATACAAAGTAGATAAGATGAAAGTTATAGAAAACACTAATCAATATGTACTATTAATGGTAGCTGATGATGATAGTCAACTTTTGTTTTTAGATTTTGATAATAATGAAGCAGCAGTATTACCTTTTGAAAAACCAGTTGTTTCGTTTGACTTAAGCAGCGACGTTCTTTCTGTTTTGTTATCTGATAATGAAATTGTAAATTTGAAGGATTTTTCCTTCTCAGCTGAAAATTTCTTTTCAATTTCTACAGATAAAAAACAAGATCCACTTTTAAAATCAAACTATTCGCATTGTTCTATAACGGGTATTGCCAACTTAAACAATGACCAATACTACATTGCTGAGTGTGCCAATCGGGAACTAGTAATTCTAAGAAATAATCTTTCTACAGGCGAAATTAAAGAAGTACCTTTACCAGATACTTGGAAATCTTTCGATGAACTTCAAATAGTTAGCAATTACGATAATAGTATTATTATTTCAAGCTTGAAGGATAAAGAGCTCCATATGGTGGAAATAAAATGAAAAGAGGATAAATTCGTCACATGAAGAAACCGAAGAAACAACTTCAACTTATTTAGAGATTAATTAATGTTTCACAAGACCCACTCCTTAGAACGCCGTAGGAGTGGGTCTCATTGTTTGTTCTTTTATTTGGATGTTGTTAATAAAAACAAGATTTTGGACTGTCTTTTTAGGAATCAAAAAAATCAATGTTCTCCAATGGTTGGTTAAATAAAAATAAACAAGGATTTGTAACACTTGATTCTTTTAATATCTAACATTTACAGGTTTTAAATATTACACCAAATATCCTTTACATTACAAAAATAAGTGAGATAAATAAGTTGATCGTGATTAAAAGTGAAAATTGATTTTTACTCAGGTGTTTTAAAAATCAAGGAGGATGTAAATGAAAACATATAAATCTATACGCATTTATCATTCTTTTTACTGTTAATTGTTATTGTTTCTTTCTGTCATGGTAACAGCCTAGGGAATGTACAAAAACCATTAGCTTTTTATTCTTATGCAAGCACATTTCAACGCACTGCAAGCACTAACACAAATAAAAATATTAAAGGATTGAAGATTCAAAAGATAAAAAATCTTTCTATCAATGTAGATGAATATGAAAATTTTGGAACAGGGCAATGGATGATACAAAATGAAACTGGACTTTTTTTCCATACTGATAATTCAATTATAAGAATTGCTAAAGATACATTGGAAAAATCACAAGTAATAGTAGATGATGAATCAAAAATCTGGTACGACAATCTCACATATTCAAAAGAATTGAATGTTCTTATTGGAGGTTATTTCCAAGGCAAAACCTGGTACATTGCAGTTTTGAATCCTGATACGATGGAGGTTATTCAGATTGTTCCAGGCTACGGCTTTACAGATTCTTCTTATACGATGGGAACCATAGTTGCAAATCAAAAAGTTTTTTACCTGAATACCATTGATGAAAAATGCAATGTTATGTCTTTAACTGTGGGACAAAAACCAGAAATAGTATATTCTACATCAACTCATTCAATAACTAGTGGTTCGCTATCTGGAGAATTACTATATCTACTTGGGCATAATATTCTTGATCAGGAAGCTAAGTATT
>JAGLCW010000223.1 GCA_023146045.1 Caldisericia bacterium | reverse complement strand
CCTACTTACTACAGGACAATCTTTAGGGGATGTCCCTCTAATTGTTAAAACTCTTTAATGGTTTCCATGTTAATTTACTTGCCTTTACTATTATTGCAATTTGTTCTTCTGCCTCTTCTTTTGCGGCGTAGCCGCTCTTAAATGCGCATAGAAAGATCTCCCGCAGGGAGATGCGCCCTTCATATGTACTCTAATCAGCCAAAGGCTGCACGGGCTCTTTAAGTATGGTACTCGTACTATCACTTCTTTTTAGTTTTAATATTAACTGGTCAATCTCTCTATATCCTTTAATTCGGCGAAATCCTTTTTCTGCTTCAAGTAGTGCATAGGCCATCCACCTTGAAGGTTGATCTGTTTCCGGACGCCATCTTTTTACCCGACCGATTTTTGCCCGAACATTTCTAAAAGGATTTTCTATAAGATTTGTACTCAATAATGATTTATTCAATGTAGCTGGAACATTGAGGAGCTGTAGTGCAATCAATGATTCCCCTGCTTCATTTAAGCTTTCAAAAGCAGCACTATTTTTTTCTTTTACAAAATCACTCAATTCTTTGTATGCTTCCCTTACGGCTTCTTCTCCCTCCATTTGTCTGAGTGTTTTAAATCTGCCGGCCAACTCACCATGGTGTCTTTTTGATAGATAAGATCTGATATTGCGTTCCTTGTGTATCGTACAACGCTGAACGACAGCATCCGGATATCTTTTCAGAGTACTCTTCTTCAAGGCCTTAGATCCATCAAGAACACATAGCAACCTTCCTTCAGACTTAAACCCTCTTTTGTGTATACGAGTCAATAAATCGTCGCAGACCTCACTGCTTTCCGTACTGCCAATATGGAAATCTATGATTTTCTTTTTTCCTTCAAGCGTAATCCCAAGAGCAACAATTGCTGTAAGATCATTTCCCAATCCTATACCATCCAACATCAAAGCGAAAAACTTATCTTCGGAGATATCACGATTTCTTAATTCCTCCAGTTTTTCAATACCTTTTGTCGCCCATAATCGACTAACAGAACTTTTACTTGTAAAGGGAGAACCGGGATAAAGTCCTTTTTGATCCCTACCGCTCACGCCTGAAAGGAATGCTCGCAATATCATATCTTGAACTTCATCACCATTTTTACCGGCACTATAGCTTTTAAGTTTATGTTCTTTGCTTTTCTTTCCTGATCTTTTTCGAACTCTGGGACGTTTTACTTGTTCCTGTTTTCCATTAAGAATACAAATTCCAGGAGCACTGCCCGCTCTTAAAAAGTCATTTACACTCCCCTGGGTATATCTTTTTCCACAAAGAGATGCAACCTCTTCAAGCATAAGATCATAATACGTTGAGCGCACTATACCTCTGATGCAATCCCTAAAAACTTCTCCTGCTTTTGCAGTTTCAACTTGACTTAACTCCTTCCAAACATTAGTTTGTTCCATGATGGTTCTCCTTTTTTTGTTACTACCGGTAATATACATTTCCGGTTTAGGAAACCATCATATTTTTTTAAGAAGTTTTAACAACGGCAGGGACGCTTCCGCAGGGTGTCTGATGGGATTACAAATCCATAAAATCCATCAACGCCATATAAGCGATCAGATAAATATGGATTTTGTGGTCTTCTTAACCATTTTATAAACTTGACCGGTAGTTTATATTTTATACCATGCCCGGTTATTGTAAATTTAACTAATTCATTTAATCTGGATTCTGGAACTTTAATGCCGAGACGTGTTTTCTGCCAATTTTTGTCAGACAGCATAAAATAACCATAAATACCAGGACCTTTCTGATATATTGTTTTTTGTATATGATTATATAAATTATATAGAGAAGCTACAATTTCATTTTCCCCTATTTCTTCTTCACTTTTATGAGAGTTTACTGATTGTGCTCGCTTCCATGATTCCATTTGGAGTTTAACGGTATCGTCTTTGGATGGTTTAAGATTATCATTTTCTTCCGAATATACTTTACTTGTAAAAAGAGTAATCAACATTATAATTACACATTGAAAGACTGATGTTTTCATTTGTTTTTTCCTGTTATATAACCATTTGGGTCTGCCCCTGCTAATTTTTAATATTTCTATCTATATAGTTTAATTTTTAACCTAAATCTCCTCTTTATTAAATAATCTTAACCGTAGATTCTTAAATGAAGCTAATTCAAATAACTCCTATGGCATATGATGTTTTTTCAGCTGTAAGCACGCTCATTCTTTTTATTCCCGCATGCTGTAGCTTAGTTTTCACCCACTCTTTGTCGCCGACCGCATATGCTTTGCTCCAGTAAGTTTCACGTTGAAGCTTTTTTCCTTGTTTCAGCATTCCGTCAAGTGTTAATCTATGCCATTTCCTGAATTGTTCAATATCTCCGTCCTGAATTAATGTTGAATGGAAGCGATCTCCCCAAAAACCTCCACTTTTGCCAGTTTGCAGGTTATAAAATTGTGCAACACGGCCATTAAGATATCTTAACCCTTCTGATATACGTTTTCCTTTGGAAGCCGTTAAGAGAAGATGAACATGGTTACTTGTAACAATGTAATCAAGAACATCTATTCTGTATCGTTTTTGCATTTCAAATAAATGCCTCAAGTAAAACTGTCGATACTTCTTATATCGGAAAAGAAACTCATGATTATGACAACGATGTGTAATATG
>JAGLCW010000222.1 GCA_023146045.1 Caldisericia bacterium | reverse complement strand
CTTTATAATGCTTCAAACCAGCATAAAAAGAGCGTTTACATATCAACTCATGAGGTTCTTTCAAGACTTATTGCTCCGTTTTCAGATTCTGAATTGGCTTTAGTTTGCAAACATTCTCATCCTCTCAGGAAAGTTCAAGATCGATTTTGTTACATTCATTCTACCAATAATGGTTCTAAGATCTTCAAACCTTTAATCCACAATAAGCTTGAAAGCTGCATTCGTAACAATATTAAATTGTTTCACATTTATTATACTCCAGAAATCAGCGATGATTCAATTAATCGTTTTATGATTGCTGAAGCAAATCATCAGAAAAAGATGTTGCAAAGTATGGCTTATCTTTTAGTCATAATTAATCGTAATGTTATGATCAGTTATTTCTTGTCTTATTCCTACAGCAGATCTGCAGACTATTTCAAATACAATGGTATTTCTAATGGCTGATAAAATAACACTTGCAGATATATCCAATATTTTCGAACTTTCTACCTTGCACGGTCGGATTGAGAATTGGGTTTTCCAAACATCTGTCGGAAACTCACAGCAGATCAAGATTATTAAACCTTACACTTACACGCCAAATGCTGTTTCAACTTCTTTAAGGATTCGCGCTCGTGCGATCATGCGTTATTGTATGGGACATTTTAATCCTGCTGTAGATCCTGCATTCTCAGATTTTATCAAAGACGTTTACCTCGATACTATTTACGTTTTCCAGGTCCCAAATGCTCTTATTAAAACTCGATATATGAATATTAAATTTCAAGATACTTATACCATTTTTCGCAGTGATCAAGTTGACCCAATTTATCAGGGAATTCTAAACTCAAATCAATCATTTACAGTTGAAGTTCCTGACGAAGCTGATCTCATTTTAACCTGCTATAAAGATACTGTTTTAATTCATTCTATCAACCTCAAAATGGTTGATGCTAATTTCAAGATTGATCGCTTTTTTGAAGAATTGTTTGAGCTTGTAAATTTCATTATTCCTCAGTTCGATTATCCTGATGGCATGGTCTTCGTAACAGATGCTATCATTTTCGCCGGTACTGCGATATAATTTTTCAAATTAACTAAAAGGAGGTTTTTTATGTGGAAATGGATTTTAAAGCAAGCAATAGTTGCCCTCGCAGAGCCTATTTTTGACGCTATTATCCAAGCTCTTGAAGATTTGGCCAAACGCACCAACAACACAGTTGATGATGCTTTTGTTGCTAAATTCAAAGAATTCAAAGATGCAATTGTAAATTGGATTATTTCTCACAGTAACAGTATTTCAAAAGCTGCTTGATCCTACAAAACGCT
>JAGLCW010000221.1 GCA_023146045.1 Caldisericia bacterium | reverse complement strand
AAAAAAGATAGATCATAACATAATTCTCGAAATTACGCTAATGAGGGAACTTTGGAATTTTTACAATCCATTTATACTACTAAAATATGTGAACGCAAATTTGGGTTGATTATTCATTTTGTGTTTCTTTAGAGTTTACTTTTCCAAGCAAATTTAGACTTTTTCTTTAGATAAAAACTGATACAATTTTTTGGTATATGAACACATTCCAAAGTATTTTTCTAGTTTTACTAAGTATAATGAGTATTTATTTGTCATTCAGGTTGCTAGTGTTTTTTACTATTGAAACATGTCGAAAGCACAATCGCAAGACTCCTAAGCAAAACGTTAATGGTGTAAATGGTAATTCCTTATTTTTTTCTGCCATAATTCCAGCTAAGGAAGAGTCAGAAGTTATTGTAAACACAATAAAAAGTTTGCAAAAGATGGAGTATCCTAGCAATCTATATGAAATAATCATTGTTACCGATCAAAAAGAAACCTCTTCAAGTACAATATCTACAAGAAAAGTAATTGAAACTTGGATGGAGAATGATTGCAAAATTCTTCCAGAAAAGAAAACGTCGCAGGAAAACAGATATAGCACTCTCAATTTAGCTCCAGTTGTTATTTACGACATACCAAAGGGATTTGATGGTAAAGTAAATGGTACAATTGCACAAGATGCTGTACCATCAACAAAAGCTAGAGCTTTGAATTACGCTTTTTCAAAAATGAAAAAACGTACTAATCACTATTGCAGTTTTTTTGATGCAGAAACTCATCCAGACCCAAAAATTTTCTCATATATCGACAAATACTTTTCAAAAGAAAAAAAATTTCTGCTTTGGCAAGGACCAGCTCTGCAGGTTAGAAATTTCTGGGATATATCCTTTTTTTCGAAAATTGCAGCGTTGTCCCAAGCTTTTTCGCATGAGTTTACACTACCAATGCTTCTTAATTGGATTCCATTTCTTGGTGGAACAAATATGCACATTCCATTCTCTATACTACTTAAGCTTAAAGGATTCCAGTCTAACTGTGTTACAGAAGATTTGGAACTAGGTGTGCGGATATGGGATAAAACTAACGAATTTCCAAAGTTTCTTCCGTTAGTATGCACAGAACAAACCCCTTCAACATTTAAAGGTTACTACTACCAAAGATTACGTTGGGGAAAAGGTAATATTCAAGTACTATTGCAATCAAAGAAATGTTTTCTGCATTCAGCAGTACAAGTACGTTGGTTGTTCTTCAAATTATTCTTTTTAGGACCTTTTGAGTGGTTCTTTTATGCCATAATTTCTGTTTTTGTTACTACAACAAGCATTAACTCATGGCTGAATATTCTAAATCAGCTAGCTCCATTTTATTCTATTTTCTTATTAACAAGCATTGTTCTTTTACTGATGCATTATTTGTGGTACTCAAAATATATGAATAAGAGCAAACACATTGGCATTAAACTGTTTCTACTGAGTACATACATTGTTTTCATTGTACCTTTAACTAGCTTTTTGTATGGTCTTCCATTTTTAGTAGGAACATTTCAGGCAATTTTTGAAAGACTATTTAAATCAAAAAAACAAAACATCCGAGAGTGCTGGACAAAAACTCCTCGTACTCCCGAATGTTAGAATTAATCTCTATTAAGAATCTTTAACTAGGTTCCATCCTTCTACTGTTGCTGTTTCTCCGGTTGCAGTGGGATATTCAATTATTGCTCCCATTTTTTTAAGAACAATATCTGCCCTTACCAAGCAACGGGTTGTACCAACAGGTTGGATAAGTTTTTGATCAATTTTTTTGCTTTCACCTTTTAAGTCTTGGAAATAATAAAAATCATCCCCAATTTTTGCAGTAAATGTTCCTTTCGGTGAAACAATAACTATCTTATCTTTATCTATCTTGTATGTAGTTTGAAAGAAATATGATAAATCTCGCGGAGCTAACCAAATTTGCTCATTTTTTACAATTGGACGTAGATCCCCAATTGTAGCCCAACCGTTTATTGAAATGAATGGTGATTCATTCATGAATGTCCACTTAGGGTCTTCAGCTTTAACAGTAACTGGTATTATTCTTTTTACACCATCAACAACGATTGTAATATCTATGTTGGTTGTATCTTTTTGCTCTCTTACTCCTTGTAGTGAAAAAACTACTTCAAATATATTTCTTTTTTGTTGATATGTTGAATAGTCATATTTGTAATGTACTTCAATAAGATCTTTTGGGTAATCAAATTCTATAGTTTCGTATTTACCTTGTATCATTAAAACAAAGTTTTGCTCAAATGATCCAAGATTTGGATAAGGCTTTACTGTAAATGCAGAAGGATAAACAATAATGTCTTCTTCAGAAAATTCATGTTTCTCAAATAGTTTTTTCTCTTCGTAAGAAATAATGTTTCCAACTTGTTTGTCGTATATAAACAACGTATTGTTATATTCTGAGAAAGAACCAATAGATCCTTCTTGGATTTGTTCTCCAGATATAATTTCGTGAGTAACAAAATTATTAACTTTACACAGTTTTGAGTTAACTTGATCAAGTAACGTATAATCTTCTTCAGCAATTCTCATGCTTGATGGTTTAAAGTTTGAACCTAAAAACAAAAGAGATTCACGGTTTAGAAACCCTTCTGTATCATATTTGAAAATTGACTTGCCTTCTCCATCAAGAATAGTCACTTCGTCATCGTCATCAATGTACAGATCATTAATTGAATATGGTACCTGAATATCATATTCTCCAGACTGCAGGTAACACTGATCTTGAATTTCCCCGTCCATGTCAAACCAATATATTTTCGTGTCATTTACGTCATATATACAAAATCCATTTTCATTAACGGCTAATGTAGAAGTGTTAAACTTCTTGTTTGTATTCAACTGAACTGAAACTTCTTGTGTTTTTTTGGCATTTTCATCAAAACTGTATTGAGTAAACCAATAAGTATTGTCCTTTTGATTTCTGTAAAATGCTGAATATTTATTTTCATACCAATAAGTTGCAAATATGTGGTCATATGTTGGATCTTCTGTTCTTATGCTTACTTTATCGATTTCTCCTGATTTTACATTGTAAAGTCTTACGTATTGATCGCTAAACGGGATACTCTGTTCTATAGCTAACAAATCAGTCTCTGGAATTCTGTATATAGATTTTGTATTTGGTAGATATGTTTCATCTTTATTGGCTTCTTTAGTTATATCCTTAAACCAATCTTTTTTTACATTTAATTCTTTATCGAGTGTTAAAAAACCATTTTTTAGATCGTTTTTACTATTTTTGTTGTATGTGTATGCCAGTGCATAAACGGTATCTTCTGTAAAAAGCATTCTATCAATAACGTTGTAACCTGTATCAACAATAATTCTATCTACTTGCTCTTCTGTATCTTTAGATAAATCAAAGTGATATAGTGCAGCTGCATCAGACAAGGAAACAACATAACATGAATATTCATTTTCTACGAAAATTCTAAAACAATAACCTATAGGAATTTCTTGCTCTACTAATTCCAAGCCATCTATATTCATAGAAGCTATTAAACCCCAATATGAACAGGCAATAATCCTATCCCCATAAAATTCGAAGTTGTATAGGTAATTTGGGTAATAGATTTTTGAAGCTAAAGTACCGTCATCAAGATTAAAAATAGAAAAACCGTAATAAATATCCAATATAAACAGTTGACCATCATGAATTTCCATATCAACAGGCTGTTGATAATTTGTTATTGGTTGTAAGAATCCATTACTTGGTTCCTGTTTAATTATGCACTGTTGCTCTTTTGTTTCTCTATTGAAAACAACAAACGATGTAACCATTGAAACAACAATGTAATCTTTACTTACTCTAAATGCCATTTGGTCAGCAGTTTGACTTTTTTTAACAAAATCTACTTTATTCCGGATTAATTCTTTCGTGAATTCCATCTCTAATACTGGCTCTTCATCTTCAATTTTATATATACCTGTACTATTTAATAAAAATATTTCCTCATTATAATAGTCAAAACAAGAAATATTTGCCATTGGATATTTTTCTTTTCCAAATGGTGGTTCTATTGTTTCTAAGTCATCACTCTCTGTATTGAATTGTTTTTCTGCATTTTCTAGTTGTTTTGCTGGTACGGTAGACCAGAATACCATTGCTCCAACTCTATGTGCAACTATATTCACATCTATAGCAAATGAGATTAAATCTAGGCTTCCCATGGCTGTACCGTTGATGTTTATAGGAGCGTCTTTCAAGTTTTTTTCCTCTCCATTTACAAGTACAACTTTGTTGTTTAAAATAAGAGATACAGTTCTGTCTTCTTTTTTGAGAAGAATACTTTTAGTGTCATTATCCCAGCCTACCGTACCTCCCAATGATTCAATTACATCTCTTAGTGGATACATTGAGCAATCTGCTACTCTTGTAATTGGTTCTTTAAGTAAAAACACCTTATCATTTAGAAATGCTCTTTTGTCACCAGGAAACATTTTTAAACTGACATCGTCTCTCCATTCAATTTTTTCAACAAATACATCTCCTTGAATTTTGCCAATTACAGGAGTTATATTCATTTCTGAAAACTTTCTATCTAGCAATAACACAAAAGTTCCGTCATAATTTGTTTCAATAGTATTTTCATTCCACAATATACTCGCGCCTGGTGGCTCAACTTTTCCAGTTATTCTAACTGTATCCTCACTAGTTGTTTTTCTTATAATTTCTAAAGTTGGGATAATCTTTTCTTTTTCTTCCTCTTTTACGTGGAACGAAAATTCTATTTTGTTGTTTTTTTCATTTGTATCTGTTTCACATATCAATGTTATGCTTTCTGTGTGATTCCCAACTTCTTTTGAAGAAAAAGAAAATGATATCCACCTAGATTCTCTTGGAAGCAAGTTTTCAAACAATACTTTTTGCTCATAAAATTCAAGAGCTCCTTTTGAAATTGTAACCATGCCGGTGTTTACAATTTGAACACTAATTTTTGATTCTTCATTGATAGTTGGAATAGAAGGTTCAACGGAAACAGATTTTATCAACACTTCTTGGGTTGATTTCTTCATAATTTTCAAAATATCTATGAAAAATGTTTTTGTATCTTCTTTTGCTTTAAAATCTGTTTTAGAAAAGAAGCCTGAATAGAACCATCTGTTTCCATTTTTAATCAAACATGTATATGCTTCTTTATCTATAGCAATTATCTCTGTGTCGCCTTCTAAATCAATCATTTTCCAGTTTTTACCCTTTGGAATGACTGTGTATCTATTTTGTATACTGTAGTTGTCTTTCAGCCCGTCAAAACCTTCGATAGATAAATCTACAGAACTGTTTGATGTCCTATATAATGAAAATCTTAGAGATGGATCAATTCCAAAAAATGATTGGATTGGTTGCAAATTTATTCCCATTCTATTTCTTCCTAAAGATAATATTCCAAGTACATTCCCACCATTTTGTGTGAATCTTTCTAGTGCGGCTTGTGTTTGAAGTAATGGTTTTATTGGAGAGAAATTGTTTGAGTAAAGAATTACCACATCAAATCCCATTGTTTCAAATGTAGAAATTCCTTCATCGTTGAATTGTAATGGTACATAATTTATCTCAATATTGTCGTTATTCTCTGAGAAGTACTTGTTTAAATCTGTAAAATTTAGAGCATTGTCTGCATAATTAGAATCTACCGCAGTGTTGCCATGCAAGACTCCTACTCTAAGTATATTTTCACCCGTTATAGTGTATTTATCGGTAAAAATATTATCTTCTGGATTTGATTCCAAATCTAATCCATCTGTTTGAATAGTAATCTCATTTTCTCCGCTTACTTCTGCATTTACATCATAGAAGAAGTATTTTGTTGAAAAAACTGGAATTGAATTATACTTCTGTCTGCTAAACTCATTGTCGTTCTTTTTTGCAACCACTTCAACTTCATCAATAGCATTTATGCCTTCATTTTTTATTTCAACATAACGTTTACTAGTTTCATTAGTTCTTATTAGAGATAAAGATTGAGAATGCTGTATTTTGACATCATTATTATATCTACCATGAAAAACAATTCTTGATTCCTTCATGTCTGGAGTTAAAAAGCGGATTCCATAATTTATTTTTTCTAGTTCTTTAAACATGTGCTTATAGTCTTCATCACTATCTAAATCTAGGTACCCCTCTTTAACATACGGATCGTTCATTTTAGAGTAGTCACATAAAATATATTTTAATTTCTTTGCATCTGTTGTTACGTTTACTTCTTGTCCGTCATCTATAGAAAACAATGGCCAGTTGTTGAAATCTGTTGGTTGTGTTTTTATTTCTTTGATTATTGGAGTAGTTGTAGGAGTAGAATCGCTTACAAACGGTAAAGTAATTGTAGGATCACCTTGCAAAGTAAAACCAAAAAATGTCTTTATATTTGCTACATTCATACCACGAATAGCCTCTTCTTGAGCAAAATACTCTAGAGCTTTCTGACTCCAATTACCAAGAGAACCATTACCTTCAGAATGAGCTCTCATAAAAAGTTCCAAAATTGCATCCATATAATGAACCGATTTAAGGTGTGCGATACCATTGTTGTACTCTAGATACCAACCAGCATAATTAATTCTTGCTCCACCAACATATGCAATTCCTGCACCTTCAGAAAGAACTACGGCTTCAGAAAAACTAGTTGGATAAGCATATTTTGTATTGTTTTTAAATGGAGCATCGGCAAGTCTTGTATCCCAAGCACCGTTACCGCATGCTTCACTAAATATAATTGGGAGCTTGGATTTTAATGGAATATTTAATAAATCTGCAGCATTTGCATATCCTGGTTCAAGGGCAAGCCCTTCGCCAGATCCATGACCAAATGCCCATACAAAACCACGCTCTCCCTCTTTCAATACATCAATGAATGCATTTTTGTTAAATAAATTTTCTGATCTGTAATACTTTTCAATCTGCATTCCATCAAAGTAATCTAAGTTAACTGCTTTTGAGGTAGCAAGTTCGCCAATGAAATGATTACCAAAAGGAGCTCCAGCCATAATTGCTGCCTTATTACACCATGAGTCGTCTTTTTTTAATGCGTCACGATACCTTTTCTGTTTCTTTACAACAGCTTTTGCTTCGTCTTTATCTCTAACTGAAAGCCTTCCAACTGCAATTTCCATTGGTATATCTTTTCCGTTAGCCCTTGGGGAAACAAAATAAATATCTGTTGGAACCCACATATCATATGTGCCGAAACCATCTGGAGAAAGAACATAGTAAGATGGTGGGACACAAGTTGCATCACCTAGAATCGTTAGGTAATCTATTTTGTCTTGCTCCAATAACTCCTGTAAGTAAGTTCTAATTTTAAATGCCATTTGATAATCAAATGCTGAAACCCTTTTCCTTGTAATTTCTGTTGTATCAAAAAAACCATTTACTCCAGGGTAGATTGGTATTTCTGCTTCTTTTTTATCTTTTAGTTCATCAAGTAAAGCTACTTTTACCAAAAATCCATCAGCTTCCTGAATTAATGCTAATTCTTCTGCTTCTTCTTTAAATTCAGATGGTGCAAGAATGATTGAATTTTTACTTTGTTTACCTTTTGTAAAAGAATCATTCTGTATATAACCAATTTCTAGAGTAATTTCTGTAACAACATACATATCTCCGTCTAAAATGTATACGGGGTAGCATGTTATGAACAATTGTCTTTCTTTTTGGTTGCCAGTAATTATATAGTCTACATTTCTTTGTGGATAAACCTCTTTAAATTCGTCTGCTGTAGTGGTGTAATTTTGTGCAGGATTTTCATTTTGAATTGTCTGATCTGAAATTTGTTTTGGTTCTTCTGCTTTTAAAAGTGGTATCGAATTTAAAGGAATTTTTGTAGCTTCTATGTTTGTAGTTTTGATATATGCTATTGTTTCATTTGGTTTTAGCACAATAGATGTTGTGTCTGCTGGAAGTATTGGTTTTCCTGGTTCAAGCAGGTTTTCGCTTTGTTCATATGAAATAACATTCCCATACTGTGCTTTTTGAATAGAAAATTTTTGCACGGAGTATTTTCTTTTTAGTATTTTTGTTTTTTTAACAGGTGCAACGCTATAAACTATCTGCGTAGGCATCAATAAAAATTCACAATTATTGCTAGTAATGGCATTTACACCAATGAACGGAGTACTGCCCATACTTAATAGTAGCACTAAAAGAAAAACTATGCTTTTTTGAATATTGTTCATTCTACTCCTCCAGAAAATTCGTACTAAAGACAGTATACAAAAAAACCGGAGAAGTAGATTACAAAACTGCAAGAAAAAAGCCCCATCTTTCGATGAGGCTTAATTTTTTAAATCTCTAATTTAAATAAGTTTTTACCGATTATTTGGATTAAATTTTCTTCTACAATTTTTTCTCCATCTTTCATTTCTATGTATACGCTTGGATTAACAATATAATCTCCATTTTTGTTTTGTTTTAGCATTGTGCCATCTCGCTTATACCTTTGCCCATCTTCATTTTCATATATGTAAAATGAATTGCCTTTTATGGCTTCAAGCTTAATGCTATCAAAGATTATTGTGATAGTTTCTTTCTTAATCCTGATATCGCAATCAAAAACATCTTCCATAAGATCTGCGTCTATCCACAATCTTCCATTTTTTACACTTGCTTCAGCAGTTTTCCATTTTACACCACACCATGTATCTGTAAAAATTGAATCGTTATAAAATGTAGCGAAAAGTTCTTTGTTCTCACAATTGATTTTAATTTCCCTGGTAAAACCATCTACATTTATTGTAATTTCTTGATTCTTGTCTATTCCATCTTTGTAGTCAATAGAATAAGAAAGAACTTGTGATTGTTTTTGCAAGTAATCACCAAATATAATTCCATCGCTTGTTTCAATCTTCAGATTCTTAAATGGAACATCAATGTAAAGGCTAAGTAAACTTTTTGACTTTTCATTTGGATAAAACTCAGATTTAACTTCTTCTTTAAAACCATGTATCTGTTCATTTGACACAATACGATCTGAATCATAGTTAAATAGTTGCTTGGTCACATTGCCAGTCTTGGCATCATTGATTAATATTTCTCCATTCGATACGTCAAATGAACGTATGCACTCTACACCAAAATCTTCAGATGGTAACCAATTTTGAAAAATTCCATCAGCACAAATTCCTATTTGTGAGTTCAAATAGTCAAGGAAATATATTTTATCACCTTCTACAATCATATTTCCTATTTGAGAATGTTGAATCAATTGAGATAGGTCAATTCTATCTATAGAATTACTTTCTTTTGTAGCACTATAAATGCCTCTACCTAAGTAGTCAAGGAAATAGATTTTTTGGTCATCAAATTGAAGATTCAAACCAGAAATAGGTTTAATGATTTCTTGGTCTGAAAAATATTGTCGTTTGTCCATCTTGCCACTATCCATATCAAACCACAATAATGAACATTTATATCCATCATAAATACAAATTGTATCTTCATTAAAACTGTAACTTGATGGCGCGTAATCTCCTTTTCCAAATTCCATTTTATGGAATTTTTCACTTTTGGGTTTTTCTGTTGAAAAATCACAAATATCTAATCCTATGTTTAGTTCAATATCTTTCCTATCTTCAGATAGAGAAATAAAAGCATTAAATAAAGAGTATCTATCTCCACCCCAAGCGTCATTAACTGTAAATTCACTAAAGCTGTCAGCATAGTTTGTTTTGTATTTTCTTACTTTACCATTTGTTGAGTAAAGAAGATAAACTGGATTGCCTGGTAAACTTTGCTCGGAGATATACCTTTTCAATGAAGGAATAATCCTTACATTGTCTGCATTTGGTACAAGGTTTTTTGTTCTTCGATATTCTTTATCAGCTCCTTCTATAAATTCGGAATACTCTGTTAAATCTTCGTTAATGGTAACAAATTCAGTTTTAAATAATGGATTTTTATTATCTGTTCCAAAAAACAAAATAGCATAATTTTTCGAGCCATATTCCCCGTATATCATTTGTGCAAGTTCACAATTTCTGGCTAGATCTAGTTCAATGAATTCTTCTATTTCAATTGGTAAGATATCGTTTGTTAAAATTTCATTTAAAGTAATGTCACAATATTCAGCGTATTTAGTGAATAATTTTAAATCCGTTTCGCTCTTTTTGACTAACATTGGATGGCGTAAATAGCTATCAAAATGGCACTCATGAATCTTATGATTCTTCATGTTGTAAGTAAACAATCCATCATATTTCATTGTCCCTACAATGTAATCACCCATTTGAACAATGTACTCTGGAAAACCGAATCCATCCATAATTGTTACGTTGAACAATTCTTTACATGAAGAAAGATCGAAGATTCTAATACCTTCATACTTATCTAACAAATACAGTTTTGAATCGATAATTGACATATCAGAAATAATTCCATATCTTCTGGTATAAACCAAAGATAGGCGGTTAGACTCTCTGCATATTTTATTTTGTATTGTGTTTGTTTTTCGGTTAATTACATATATGGTTGACCCATCGTTAATAACAATATAGTCCATATTTATTGTGAAAAAACTATGGTCTGGTTTTCCGCTATCTCTATCTATTCCAAATCTCTTATTAAAAAGACCTTCTGGATATGGTATCGAAGAAACAAGCTTATCGTCTTTGTAATGCTTTATTCCTACTCTTGTTGCCAAGAACAGCCCCTCTTCTGTCTCTTGAAAATCTATAATATATCCCAATAAGTCATTTCTTGATGAAAAAACACACTCTGGTTGTTTGTTCTCATTAAGTAATTCACTATATGTTTGTTCTTCCGAAACAACTTCTTCAACAAATGCAGAAAGTGTTATTACTTGTGATTTACCTTCCCAGTCAATTTTGGCACCAAAACTTTCTGCAATGAACCTAAGCGGAACCATTGTCCTCCCATTTATTATTGTTGGTGGAGTAGAAAGGTTAACAATCTCGGTTTTTCCATTTTTTGTTATCGAAGCTTCTGTTTTACCAACGCTTAGTTTAATTTTACTACTCATATATTCTATATAAATCGTTTGTGTTTTTCCATCCCAGGAAATTTTTGCATTAAAACAATCTGAAACCATTGATATTGATATAACCGTTCTTCCGTTAACGATAAGTGGTGGTGAATCAATTTTTTTCAGTTGACCATCTTCCAAGATATTGCTGTCGTTTATTTGCAAATATACATCTTTCTTCTGAAGCCATTTTATTGGTACTTGAAGTGGTTCTTTTTCAATATCTTGATATGTTGGAGCAAAACTAATCATTGTGCCGTTTTTTTCTTTACTTGCTAAATATTCAAATGTTCCATCTGCGTTTACTGGAATCAACTCGGTACCAACTTTTATTTTTGATCCTGATATTCCGTATCCCTTAATGAGCAATTGGTCTTCTTTTGAAATTAGATAATCTCCATCACCTTCTTTTTCTATTTTTACAAACAGACTATCTTCATCAATTATTTGCTCATTAACAAAGTACTTTAATTCTACAGAAGAATCTTTCTTGTTACTATTTTGAGGTGCCCTTACTTTTACATTGAATGTTTCTGTACCAATCTTTTTAAGTTCCTTTGTTATTATAATTTCTTTTGTTTGTCCTCCGTATAAACTACCTACAGGTATGGTCTCATTTTCACCAACGATAAGGTCAATATTTTCAGCTTTCTCTGACCCAAAATTTGTAACCTCAATCACCCAATCAACTTTATTGCCAACATGTAAATTGTTTTGCTCTGTGCGGTAAGCTTTTTTTATCTCAACATTACTAAATGATTCTTCTAAATGCTCGATCATGTCACACATCAATAAAAAAGTATCAGGTTTACTTTCAAATGATTGCTTGATCATGAATCCTGTATAAAAAAATATATTCTCTTTATATTGAATATAAGTTAAACCTTTTTGTTCACCATTTCCTAAAACTTTTGCACCGTCTAATAAATACACACTTGTCCAATTCTGAACACCTTTTTTTTCGTCGCTTGGAACCATTGTTAGGTAATTGCATATATTGTATTCATTTTTTGAAAATCTAGAAAGCGGTTGTTTTAAAGAAAAACAGCAGTTTTCATCTTTTTCTACGCTACAAACTATGTTTGCATCCGGTTTGATTCCAAAAAAAGACTGTAGTGGAGCTAATGACAACCCCAATACCTCGTATGTTCTATCAATTGGGGATATACCGAGAATCTTCCCTCCTCTGTCTACAAATTGATTAAGTGATTTTGATAAATGTGATAAATTATTAGAAAACCACAATATATCAAATAGTATTAACGCATTGAACCCGAGTAATTCAAATGATACATCACCATTCTCGAAAATCATATTAGATACAGGAACAACTTCAATATTTAATTCTTTTTCCTTGAAGTGTTTGTTAATTTTTGATAAAAGGAGAATCTCTTCAGGAGCATCTGGGTTAAACATTGTGCCCATTAGTACACCTATTCTGTATAACGGTTTCTCTGTTACTTCGACTTTATTCACTATTGAATTGTCTTCTATTGGTATTTCTTCTTCTTGCATATTCAAATTTGCCTTTATCTCGTATAATCCTGGTTCAAATTGATATTCTACAGATACAGTTTGAACTGAATTTCTTGTAATTATTGGATATTGGTTTTGAATAATGTTTTTCCCATTTATTTCTACTTCAAAATCTGGTAATTCTATTGTTTCAATTCCCTCATTAACAATATTAAAACGCCTTATTCTCTTTTCTGAAGGTCTAATGAGAGAAAAATCTGGTTGTTCATACAAAACTGCATCATAGTTGTATCTTCCACTAAATACCACACGTTTTTCTTTTTTATCTTTTGTTTCAAACCTTATTGTACCAATAGCTTTTTTAAGAAAATCTAAGGTTTTTCCGTAATCTTCACCATCTGCTCTTGAAACGTCTCCTGATGAAATGAATGAATCTTCTTGGTTCTCGTAGTCTGCGTAAATGTAAGTAAGCGTAGGTGAAGTTGATTTTATTGAGCATCCATTATGGTCATCAATCGAAAAATATGGTATTTCGTTAAAGCTTTCGTAGAATTCTTTATCGATTGAAATTTCTGGTTGAGTAAATTTTTCAGTTTCTTCTGGAAACGGAATGGATATTGTTGGATCACCAAGCAATGTCATTCCAAAAAATGTCTTGGTGTCTCCGCTTGAAATCCAATATGATCCTTCTATTTCGTCCACAAAATACGTATATAGTGAATCTCTTACCCAATCACCAAGAACTCCATCTTTTTTTGAGAAAGCTGTAAAATAATCTTCAATTATTTTATCCATACAACCAATACCCTTTATTGTTGGTATCCCATTTTTTGATACGATATAGTACCTTGCATAGTTTACCCTTGCGCCACCCACATAGGCAATACCAGCACCTTTCGACGATAGCATTGCTTCACCAAAGCTTTCTGTAGTTTCTTTTTCATTTTCAGCAATAAGTCTACTATCCCAAGCCCCATTTCCACAAGCTTCACTAACTATTATTGGAAGATTACTTTTCTCAGGCAATTCATGCAAATCTTTTGCTGTTACAGCACCATCTTCAAGATAAAATCCGCTTCCTGATCCATGCCCAAATGCCCATATCATTGAGCTTGTTCCTTCAGCTAAAGTTTTTGAAAATTCTTCTGTTGTGAATTTGTTTACTGTCTGATAATTTTTATGAATTTCCATGCCATTGAATAAATCCTTGTTAATAGCTCTGGAAGTAGCCAATTCACCAAAATAATCTTCTCTAAATGGGTTTCCGCTGAACAAAGAAACTGAATTTACCCATTTTTCATTTTTCTTTAATGCATTTCTGTATAAGCGAAGCTTAATAATTTGTTCTTTTGCTTCTTTTACAGATTTTACAGGCAATCTTCCGACACTAATACCAAAATTGAATTCATTTTTTTTAAGAAAAGGTGATACATAATAAACATCTGTAGGTACCCATTGATCTGTATGACTAATAAGGTCAGAAGAAAATTCGTAATACGAAGGGGGTACATAGGAAGCGTCACCAAGTATCGTCAAATAGTCAATTTCATCATTTTGAAGTTTTTTTTGTAACATAGTTCTGATCTTAAATGCCAACCTATAATCGTACTTTTTTAAAACTTTCCTGTCTTCTTCGTCAAAATCTAAAAATCCTTTTTTTGTTAACTCAGGTTTTTCTGCTTGATCATATTCCTGAATCTGGGAAATTTGTATTATTTCTGTGGTAAAACCAGCTTCTTCTTGCATTTCAGCTAAATCTTTTGCTTGTTCAAATAATTCATTTGGGGTAAGAATTACGGATGAGTTTTTCTTAGTATCTTTAATCTCTTTCTCTTTAGTTATTGAAAAATCAATTCTAAAATTGATCCTATTAGCAAAGTAGATAAATCCATTTTTGATATAAATTGGATTTATCTTTAAAACCAAATTTCTTTCACCATCATTTGTTGCCAATGAATAAGTTGTGTTTTTTTCTGGATATATGTCCTCAATTTGCTTTGCTAGAATAGTGTTTTTCTTTTTCTCACACATTATTTGTGAAATAGATTTTGTATTTTGTTCTTCGCTTGAGATGTGCTTATCTATCAATAAATAGTTATTTAAACGATTTTCTGGACTAAGTTCAAATATTGGGATTTCTTTAGGGGAGAATAGAAGTGGAAGATCTCTAACATCAATTTTTTCTGCATCAACAAATGTTGTGGTAATGTTTGATACTGTCTCGTTTGGTTTAATTTGTATAGTTTTTTCAAAAACTGGCAACATTGGCATACCATCAGTATTTCTATAAGAGCAACCTTCTAGTTGAAACAAGATTCCATCCATTGTACTTAGTATTTCGAAAGAATCTTTATTGAAAACTGTTCTAGTAACAATACTTCTGCTAACAGAAAGCCCTAACGATGTGGTATTTTCAAGCAGTAAGAAGTAATCTTGTTTTTCTTTAGATTCTACGTTTGGTATACCAACCGAGGCAAATACCAACAAGAGTATTGTTATGGAAGCTACGAAACGGATTAATTTTTGGTTCATGAAATCCCTCCTAAATAAAATACCAGTTCTTCACAATTATGTGGCTAATGATATTATATTTAAGGTGAATTTTCAAATACTTTTATAACATGAATATCGTCTTTTTTTAGTGATAATCCAAATATACCTCCAGTAGGAATAACGCCAACTGGGTGCATATGACATTTTGGAATTCTTAAATATTTTACTTGCATTTTTGGTGTTTGATTTAGTAATGGATCTAAAATTCCTACTATTTCAGAATTAACCCAATAGTATATTCGATTCAAACTATCGGTTCCAATAATACCACCACCTTGCCAATTTGGCTCAATTACATCGGCGGATATTATTTTCCCTCCATCACCATAAAATGTTTGTTTTAGAATAAAGCTTGTGTTTGCATTTTCATTTTTTGTTTCCTTTGGTTGCAACATCTCGGTTTTTACAAGGCTATTCCAATACATTTTCGTTTTTGTCGGATTAAATGAAGAAATGATTCTTGCAGTTTTGTTAATTATTAATCCCTTCATTTCAGATGGAGTAATTGGAACATTTCCAAAACCTTTATTTAGTTCTTGTTTTTCATTTTTTTGAGTGACTACGATTGAGAATAAAGGACCATCTAGGATTGAAAATAAAGGCTGAACCTCCAGTAACGTTGAGGGATTTTCAAAAACGTAATGCAAATCGATACATCCATAATATTCACCTTGAGAATTATAATAGTAAATTGTTTTTTTTCTTGTATCTAGTACATATATAGTGCCATCATTATCTATTTGAAAAGTAAATCCACACAGTGCATTTAATTCTTTTAATTCATCTCTACGCAATTGATTTAGAGATATATATTTTTTAATAAATCCGTCCTTTGTATAAAGAACAAGCCTTGGCCCATAACCATCAGCAATCCAAAATGATCCATCGTTTAGCATTTTTACTTGAGTTGGTATTGCTCCACCAGACAAGCCATTACAAGCTCCAGGATTATACCCCATCATACCGATACCATGAACACCTCCACCCCACTGTATTGTTGTATTTTCAATCTCTGGTGAATTTATAACTTGAATATTTTCTATTACTGGAATGCTACACTTAAGAACAATCGTTTCTGGTTCAGACAATTCTAAAGATATATCATTAATTGGCTTTATTAATGTGTTCTCTTCAATGTTCTCAATCGTTGGTGTCGCATAAATAATGAGGCAAAATCCAATAAAGAAAAGCATAAGCATTTTTACGAGAAACAATTTATACTGATTACTAATTCTCTTTTTTTTGGTAATTAATTTTCTATATAACTTCATTAAAACTGTTTTACTTCTAACCTTCCAATATCCCAAGTATAAACAGACCTAAATTCAGTAATTGAAGTTTCGATTACTTTCTGTACTGTGTTAGTATTATATCTATAGTTCGTGAACCATGCACTGTGAACCATGTATGTGGTTGGTAGATTGAACCCTTTTCGTGATATTACCCCAAAATGAACTACCATGCCATCTCTTTTTAATATTAAGATGTCTCCTACTCTTATCTTTTGGAAACCTTTTGTTCCTCTGTAATCACCAAAGGCAACTACATCAGTGTTACGCCAATTCCATACTAATCCAGAATAATCACAACATCTTTCAAGTATCCCAGAGCAATCTACTCCAGTCCAATACCGTGGATTCTCTAGCCCTGGCTTATAGTCCCACCTTGATTCCCCTTCGTCTAGGTTTGGTGGAAACATTGCTGTTTTTTTAGAATACACATCTTGAAAATTACTTGGTTCGCTTTCGTTAGTATCTAGGTTTTTTGTTAATTTGTTAAAAATTTTCCGTAAAGTTTGCTTTCCTCCCCAGCTATATGGTGCACCAAAGTTTACTTCATCTGAGATATAGAACATATCTGGAGGGAATTTTGTTTGATTACCTTTAATTGGAGAAATGTAATTTTCAATGTAAATTCTTCTTTGCCATGGTACATTGAACTCTTTATACATGTTGGCGTAATCTTTAAAAGCAATGTATGGATCTTTATACTTGAATAAAACCTTTGAATTTGATGAAATTTTTAAGTTAACCGCCTTGTTTACGGTAGTTTTTATCTCAAATTCACTATTACTCAATTTTTGCATGCTAGTATTAATCTCATTTTCAATACTTATTTCAAATTGTTCCCCCCCAGAAGAAAATTCTAACGGGTTTTCGGCAAAAGAATAAACAGTAACATTTTGTATTTCTGGTTGTATCCACCCTGGTTTAATCCAAGAATAAGACTCTTCAGCAGTAATATGCCTACTAAAGGAAAAACCAAAGAATAAAAATACAGAAAGAATACATACTGTGATTCGTTTCATAAAGTTTTATTATTCTCCAAATACTTCTTTGTGCTGCTCCTTAGTAATTTCAGAAGGTTCTTTTGTTAACGGGCTTGCTCCTCTGGTATTCTTAGGAAAGGCTATAACATCCCTTAAAGACGCACTATGCGTAAGCAACATAGCAATTCTATCTACTCCCAAAGCAAAACCTGCTTCTGGTGGGGCTCCAGAAGATAATGCATTAAAAAGATAATCGAATTGTTCGTCGATATCTTGAGCAGATACTCCAACTTTTTCAAATATTTGTTTCTGTAATTCTGCATCTACAATTCTAATTCCTCCGGAACCTAACTCAAAACCATTTAAAACCAAATCTGATGAGCAACTCTCTATATCAAGTGGTTCTGTGTCAATATTTTTTATATATTGATCCATTTTTGGAAGAGTAAATGGATGCTGTACTGAATCTAATGAGTTTTTATCTTCATTCCATAAAAATAGAGGAAATTTATTCACCCAGGTAAACCTAAAGCTATTCTTTAATTCTTCATTTTTATTCAAAATTTCTTTACCAACAACTGATCTTGCTCTACCTAAAGCCTCAAAAACTTGATATCCACTTCCTATAGCAAATATTATTGAATCTCCTGGCTCACTTTTTAGTTCGTCTGCAATAAGTTTTTTATCTTCTTGAGTTAGAAAGTTTAATCCAATTCCATTTTCTTTGTTTTTAACAAAATAGAATGCTACCTCATCCATTTTACATTGTTCAATAAGTTGATCAGATTGTTTTCGCGAATATTGAGCAATATCTTTACTGATGTTTATTGCAGCAATAGTTTTTCTATCGGAAGCAGCAATATAAAAAGCTTTGTACTCTGGATTTAAAAACATTTGTGAGATAGTTTTTATTGGCAAATCAAAGCGTAAATCTGGCTTATCTGTACCATAAGTTCTCATTGCGTCTTCATAACTTATTACAGAAAATGGGGTTTCTATTTCCGCTCCTATACAATTTTTAACTACTTTTTTCATTAATCCTTCAATTACTTCGTGAAGATCGTCTTCGTCAACAAAAGCCATTTCCATATCAATTTGCGTAAATTCTGGTTGTCTGTCAAGTCTAAAATCTTCATCTCTAAAACATCTACAAATTTGGAAATACTTATCTACCCCACCAGCCATTAACATTTCCTTATACAGTTGTGGGGACTGAGTTAATGCATAATACTTACCTTGATTAATTCTTGATGGAACAAGAAAATCTCTTGCCCCCTCTGGTGTACTTTTTCCTAAATATGGAGTTTCAATTTCCAAAAACCCTAAATCTGAAAAGTAGTTTCTTGTTGTCTGGAGCAATTTATGTCTAACAACAAAATTGTTGTGCATTCTTGGGTTTCTAATGTCAAGATACCTGTATTTCATTCTTAGGTTTTCATCCACTTCTTGTGATTTTTGAATTTGAAATGGTAGTTTAGTACAAGAATTAAGAACACTCAAAAAAGAAACTGGGATTTCTATCTCCCCGGTTTCCATTGATTCATTTTTATCTTTTTGTTTTCTTTCTCTTACTGTTCCGTCAATAGAAATAACGTCTTCGTGGTGTAGTTTGTGAGCTAATTCAATCATTTCTGTAGATTCGCATACTAATTGAGAAATTCCAGTTTGATCTCTTAGGAGAATAAATGTTACTCCACCTACTTCTCTTATTCTATCAACCCATCCGGCAAGTTTAATGCTTTTCCCAATCCATTCTTTTGTAACTAACCCACACTGAATATCTCTATAGCTCATGATTACTCCTTATCAAAAAATAATGATATTTTTTGTAATTCAACATTAAAGTCTGTTCTATCAGATAATCTACGTATAGAACATTTTCCAGTTTTTAACTCATCTTCACCTAAAACTAAAAGGTATGATGCTTTTCGTTTTTCAGCTAAATCAAATACTTTTTTCATACCTTTACTCTCTAAATCAACCCAAACTTTTACTCCATTTTGCCTAAGATCCTGAGCAATCTTTAAACTTAACATTGCCGTTTCTCCACCAAAATTTGATATATAAATGTCAGGGTTTGGGTTTCTTAAATCTAGTTCTTCTACCTTGTTTTGAAGAAGCATTGTTATTCTTTCAATTCCCATTGCAAAACCCATTGAAGGAGTCTCTGGTCCATCCAATTCTCTATGAATGAGCCCATCATATCTTCCACCACCAAGAACAGTTCCTTGGGCTCCAAGGTCTTTTGAAATTATTTCAAACACGGTTCTTGAGTAATAATCAAGCCCTCTAACCAATTTATCGTCTACGACAAATGATATATCCATAGAAGCAAGCAACTCAAGAACTTGATTAAAATGCGTTTTACATTCTTCGCATAAATAATCTTTCATCTTTGGGGTATCATCTATGTATGGCCTACAACTTCTAACTTTACAGTCCAAGATCCTTAGGGGATTCTTGCTAAGTCTATCTTGACAGTCTTCACATAAATGTTGTTTATTTTCGCTGAAGTGTGTGACCAGTGCTTCTCTATAGTCTTTTCTACATGTTGGACAACCTAAAGAATTTATGTGTAATTCTAAGGAATCAAACTTTAAGTTTTTTAGAATAGTATTAGCCAATGATATTATCTCCGCATCAGCAAGAGGGTTTTTGCTACCAAAACATTCCACACCGAATTGTGAAAATTCTCTATAACGCCCTTTTTGTGGTCTTTCATATCTAAAAAGTCTTTGTAAGTAAAACAGCTTTACTGGTTTTGGCCAAACTGTCATTTTATTTTCTAAATACGCCCTACAAACTCCAGCTGTGCCCTCCGGAATCATTACTAAATCTCGTCCACCTTTATCTTGTAGTGTGTACATTTCTTTTGTGACAATATCTGATGAATCACCTACAGAATGAATAAAAAGTCCAGTATCTTCCAAAATTGGTGTTGTGATTTCTCTATATCCAAATGCATAAGCTGTTTCTTTGACAACACCTTCAATATAGTCTTTAATTAGCCATTCGTCTGGTAAAATGTCTCGCGTACCTTTAACTCTTTTGTATTTCATGAAGTACATTTTACCTGATCATCATTATGTTGCAAACTGAAGATATGAATAAACATTAAAATATTATTGAATTATCCTTTATTGAATCTATAATTGATTTTTTAAAGGCTAACTTATAATTAGAAGACATCCTTTTTTTTGAGAGGTTTTATGAAAAAGAAAGCGGTTTTAATTACGCATATTCCTGCACCATATCAGGTTGCTTTTGCAAAAGCACTTCATGAATATCTTGATATACAATTTTGGTTCATGACCTCTATACCTGAATCTAATCGTCCAAGTTACTGGGAAATGGAGTTGCCTGATTATTGTAAAATACTAAAGACTAGCCTTAAAAAGGGACAGTTTTTTTACTCTCCAAAGATTAAGGAATATATGGAAAATTTTCACCCAGACTATCTTGTTTTACATGGTAGGTGGAACAATCTTTCATGGCACCCAGCATATAAATGGGCAGTACATAACAATGCAAAAATAGTTATGGGACCTTTCGAAATGCCGGTTGCCCAAAATATTGCTAAAGAAATAATTAGAAAATCGTTGTATAAAGAGATTGACGCAATTCTTTGTGCTGGGTACAAAACTCTTGATTATTACCGGTTTAAATGCAAAAAAGTCTTACATTATGGATATGCAGCTGATATTAACAGAGAATTATCCCATAGCATAAGAAAACCAAAAGATATAGTTACATTTTTGCACAGCGGGAGTATAAATAAACGGTTTAGAGTTGAAGAAATACTCAATGCATCAGAAAAAATTTACCTCATGTATCCAAACTTAAGGATAGTTCTTTCTGGAAATGGACCTGACAGAAAAGCAATTGAAAACAGAATTCAAAATTCTACAGTTCTTTCAAAAATTGTGTCCTGGCTTGATGTAAATAGCTGGGAAGAAGTTCAAGATGTTTATCTTTCTTCTGATGTATTAATTAGTTACCCGTCTTATGCTGGTTGGGGACTCACCATACCAGAAGCAATGGCTTCAGGTATGGGAATCATCTCTGGAATCAATGTTACTTCAGCAAGAGAATTAATAATTCCTGGTTTTAATGGATTTCTGGTAGATTCTAACGATGAGCTAGAGAACTCAATGATGAAATACTTATCTAATCCAAAAATTGTCCACACACATGGAGCATTAAACAAGGATATTGCTGAAAAAGAAGGTACAAAAGAAAAAGCAAAAAGACTAGTCTCTATTCTCGAATCACTTTAAACCAAAATCTTGAACAGTTGAATAAAGAAGCAATATTACTTCTTTATTCTTTTTACTATTTTAGCAGCTAATGCTACTGGGTTAGTTTTTAGTTTGTCAAAATATTCAAAAGAATACAAAACTGACTTTCGCATTGATCGTACTCCGTTATCTGCTCAATTATTAGTTCTTTGGATTTTTTTACTCCATCCAAATAATATGTTTTGTACCATTCTATTGTGTTTTGTATAGCTTTTTCAGTGTTCATAATTGGTGTCCAACCAAGTAATGCTACCGCTTTGTGAATATCGAGTTGAAGTAATCCTGCTTCGTGAAAACTCTCTTGTTCTTCAATTGAATATGAATTCCCAGGCCAATAGTTTATAGCTACTTTTGCTATTTCTTCTGCAGAATTCAACTTACCGTATTCTGGACCAAAATTCCAGCTTTGACTGTATTTCTCTGGATTGTTGTAAAGTAAATGAGCAAGTTTTAAGTATCCATATAATGGATCTAACACATGTTGCCATGGACGAACTGAATTTGGTTTTCTAATAATTAATCTTTCTTTCTTGGAAAAAGCTTTCACTAGATCTGGAATTAATCTTCCATCTGCCCAATCTCCTCCACCAATGACATTACCTGCCCTAACAGAGGCTAATCCAACTTTTAAATTTCTAAAGAATGATTTTTGGTATGAAGAAATCACTAATTCTGCACACCCCTTGCTTGCACTATATGGGTCATAACCGCCCATTGGATCAGTTTCTCTGTATCCTTCAAATTGCTCTTTGTTTTCGTAACATTTGTCGCTTGTCACTGCAATTACACTTTTGAGATTTTGAATTTTCGAATTATTTTTTAGTCTTCTTATAGCTTCCAGCAAATTTACTGTTCCAATAGCATTAGTTGAAAAAGTATTCAAAGGATCTTTGTAAGAATTTCCAACTATTGACTGAGCTGCTAAATGAAAAATAATATCAGGATCGGTATCTTGAATACATTTTTCAATTTCATCAATGTTTCGGATATCTCCTCTTACATCATGAATTTTAGAAGACAAATCTAAAGTTGAAAAAAGAGAAGGTTTTGTTGGCACATCAATAGAAAAGCCTGTTACGTCCGCTCCAATCATTATAAGCCATTGAGTTAACCAACTGCCTTTAAAACCCGTGTTTCCGGTAACAAGAACTTTTTTACCATTATAGAAAACTATACCTTTGAACATAAAATACCCCCAAATAATTTTTCATACCAATAATATGTTTGCCTTAATCCATCTTCAATAGATGTTTGAGCTTTCCATTTAAGCAATGTGCTTGATTTTTTTACATCACAAATCATTTCCATACTTTCATTGTCTCTGTATGGCCTTACTCCCCATCTAAATACACTTGGATTAGCTTTCGAAAAATCCAGTAAATACTTTCCGACTTCACGCAGAGAATTCCCCTTTCCTGTGCCGATATTTATAATCTGTCCTGGCTGTAAGTTGCTAATTTTCATTTGATGCAATGCTTCTATTACGTCGTCAATATATATAAAATCTCTAATTTGTTCACCTTGTGTTAAGTCGAATGGTACATCAGTATATATTGCCTGTATCATTGATGGAATAACATTGTATGGCTTATCTGCTGGTCCATAAACTGTGAAAAACCTTGCAACGTTTACATTAACCTCTAAAAATTTCGCAAAAGTTAATCCCATTAATACTGCTGAAACCTTAGATGCCCCATATATACTGTCTGGCTTTAACTTTATACTTTCTGAGAGCTTAATTTTTCCATGATCACCATATTCTGCAGATGATCCAGCTATAATCAATTTTTTTGATTTATTCCAATGACAAAAAGATACAATATCCATTGTCAAAGAAATTGTACCGTCTACTAGATTATTTGTTTCATACATACCATATTGGTTGCCAGAAGTTGCTAAATGGTATACACAATCAAATACTGGAATTGATTCACCATTTAGTGTTGTTCTCAATGTGCCTTTTCTAAGTTGATCTAGGTCAATTGTTTTTACATTAGTTAGAGAGGCTATTCTCCAATCTCCCGATTCAGAATGCATTCTTCTTGCAATGTACAAATTTGCAGATGCAAATGATAATGCTAAATGAGATCCTAAAAACCCTGTAGCTCCTGTAATTAAAATATTTTCTTTAACCATTTAGATTACCAAGTCTTCCAATGTGCATGACCAGTTGCCCATTCAGATTCAAGCAAGTTTTTATCTCTTAATGTATCCATACATTGCCAATACCCATTATGCTTAAAAACCATTAATTCTTTTTCTGCAACTAAGCTTTCCAATGGTTCTCGTTCCCATATGGTGCTGTCTCCATTTATGTATGGAAAGATAGATGGTTCTAAAACAAAATATCCACCATTAATCCAGGCGTTTTCTCCTGGTGGTTTTTCTCTGAATGTTTTTACTAGACCTGATGAATCCATATCTATCACACCAAATCTATTGTCTGGTTGAACAGCAGTTAAAGTTGCTTTTTTCCCATGCGTTTTATGAAATTTTAGAAGTTTTTCTATATTTACATCTGCCACTCCATCGCAATAAGTAAGCATGAATGTCTCTTTTGGTATATATTTTTGAATACGCTTAACTCTACCACCAGTATAAGTGTCTATCCCTGTATCTATAAGTGTAACTTTCCATGGCTCTGAAGAAGAATCAAGAACCTGCATTTTTCCACTACTCAAGTCAAAAGAAATGTTGGATTGCTGCAGGAAAAAATTACTAAAGTATTCTTTTATTTTATTCCCTTTATATCCCAAGCAAACAACGAAATCATTAAATCCGTGTTTAGAATAACCTTTCATTATGTGCCAAATAATTGGTTTCCCACCTATCTCAATTAGTGGTTTGGGTTTGTTCTCCGTTTTTTCGCTTAAACGTGTACCATAGCCACCTGCCAACAGAACTACTTTCATGACTCATCTCCCAGTTTGTTTTTTCCCATTGTAACAAAAACTTCTTTCTACCAACACCAGCTGAAAATCCTCCGATTTTCCCAGAATTTGATATTACTCTATGGCAAGGAATAATTAACGGTAGAGGATTTTTTTTCATACAAGATCCAATAAATCTTGCTCCACTTTTTATGCCTACCATTTGTGATAGAGATAAATAAGATATTACATATCCAAATGGTACAATTGAAAGTAGTCGATATACTTTTTGTTCAATAGGTGTACCATAGATTTTATATGGAAGTTTAAAGTAA
The DNA here is from genome assembly GCA_023146045.1 of Caldisericia bacterium. Lineage (GTDB taxonomy): Bacteria > Caldisericota > Caldisericia > UBA6126 > UBA6126 > JAGLCW01. The sequence goes on along the minus strand of JAGLCW010000221.1, from coordinate 24,004 downwards.
CAACGAGTACCTGCAAAATACTGTTGAAATTGTTTTTTTGCTTCCAGTAAAAGTGGGTATTTTGCTAGTTCATCATATTCATCCTCATGAATTGCTTCTTTATAGTACAATTCTGTGAATAAATCTGATTTTTCTTCTTCAGGAAAAGCAATAGACAATATTTGATCACTAGTTGCTTGTACGTATGTACTACCTAACGGGGTTGAAAAAAGTAATGAATTAACTTTCAAATTTTTCCATAACCTTTATCGGTAATACGGATTAGAGCTTTTTTGTTGCAATAGTTGCTAAGCAAACGTATATATTCCAGATCAACCAGAAATTTTAGATTACCTTTTAGAGTCATTTCATCAATGAAAAACTTTCCCATTGAATCTTCACATTTTATAGTTTTTGAAGGATGTTCATTACGAACATCCTTCAAAAACTTTAATAAATCGGACCGTAATTCTTTGTTTAGGCCCATAATTGGTGACTAAGCTTTTTGCACCTTATTAGCTTTTAAGCATTTTGCACAAACTTTCATTACTTTTACACCGCCACCTGGTAATTTAACTCTTACTGATTGAAGATTCGGTAGAGAGCGTTTTTTTGTTCTCACATTAGAATGTGATACGTTATTACCAACTAAAGGACCTTTGCCACAAACATCGCATTTTCTAGACATATGTATAACCTCTGCTAATTAAACTCAATTTCAATCATAACCATTATATAAACCAATTAGTTTACGTCAAATTGACAAATATTCTTCAATATGTACTATACGTCTATCCATGCTTTTACTAATTGGTGATATATGACTTTTTTTTTAACTTTCGCTGACAATTTCTTTGTTCTTTTCACTGAGATGAGCTTCTACATGGTTATTGGTTTATTTTTAGTTGGGATTTTACATACTTTTTTACCAGAATCGTGGATAGCAAAGCAAGTTGGTAAAAAGGGGTTTTTCTCTACTTTCAAAGCAGCTCTTTTTGGTGTACCTTTACCACTCTGCTCTTGTGGTGTACTTCCATTCATTATTTATTTAAAAAAAAGCAAAGCATCTGTTGGTGCATTAATTTCCTTCTTGATATCGACTCCTCAAACTGGTGTAGATAGTATGATTGCAACATACGGTCTAATGGGACCTGTTTTCGCTATATTTAGACCAATTGCTGCACTACTTTCTGGAATAATTGGTGGTGGAACAATAGAACTAATATCTGAGAAATATGGTATAAATTTACCTGACGAACAAAATGTTTCTGAATGCTGTTCTTGCTCTCATTCTCATAATCATTCGGGTAAAACCACAAAAAGTTACAAAAAGTATTACACATCACTGAGTAAGTATCTATCTAAAATTATTAAATTTGGCTTCAACGACATGATTAAAGATATTGCAGTTTCATTTCTTGTTGGTGTTATTGCGGCAGCATTAATTACAACAATTATTCCACAAAATTATTTCTCCAATACGGTGCTTGGTAACAGCCTTATAGCAATGATTGTAATGATTTGCATTGGACTACCAATGTATATCTGCTCTACATCTTCAATACCTATTGCAGTTTCATTTTTAGTTGCAGGAATTACCCCTGGTGCAGCATTCGTTTTCCTTTTTGTTGGTCCAGCTACAAATGCCGCATCGATTTCAATTCTTGTGAAGGCTTTAGGAAAAAAGATACTTTCATTATATTTGATAACATTGACTGTTTTGGCAATTTTAATGGGCTTTACGTTAGATTTGCTAACAAAATATTTCAACTGGAATTTTAGCACCATGTTAAATAAAACAATGCATATAGCACACACGCCACTACATTTAATTGTTGGAATACTATTCTTTATTGTTCTAGTTTGGAATATTTTACAGAAAAAAAACAGTTAGTCTTTATCTAATCAAAAAATCTCTCTACTTGCTGGAACATAAAGTCAAATTTTTCTTCCCATGCTTCTCTTTTAGCTATAGCTATTCTTTCTTTTCTATACTCTGCATTGTCTTCTTTTAGGGCTAGTGAAAGTTTACTTAAGCCTTCTTCGTGATTTTGATAAATATATGATATTCCATCATAAAGATTTAATTGTTTTATTGGGATTGTTAAGCATGGTTTTCCTAGAGAACAATATTCAAAAAATTTTAATGGGCTAATGTTCAAGGTTAAGTTATTCTGAATAAAAGGTATTGTGCATACATCAAAAGAACCAATCCAAGCTGGTGCATCCTCATATTTAATTTTTCCTGGAAACAAAATATTTGAAAACTCAGAAAATTCATTTTTGAATCCTTCTGAACATGGTCCTGCTAGAACAAACAGGTTGTTAGAAAACTTTTTCGCAGCTTCTTTAATGAAATCAACATCGAACCATTTTTGAAGAGCACCAAAATATCCAATTATTTTTCTTTTTTCATTTTTAAGAATTTCTGGTTTTTCTCCATTCCAGCGTTCAAACAATGGATAATCAACACCATTTGGAATAACTAGCGGTACACCACCAAACTTTTCCAATTTATCTGATAACTCATTTGTTGTTGTGAAAAGTACTTCAGAATTTTCTACAAGTTCTTTTTCTAGATTATTTACAAAATCTGGTTTTCTTAATCCTCCATAAGCGGAATGATCATCAACACAGTCGTAAACAACAGTTGAGTCTATGAATGCATATGTAATGCCTGGGTAGTCAACAAGATAAAACCACAAAAGGTCCGGGGTTAAATTGTTTTTTATTAACATATTTTTTATATAAGAAACAATCCTTTTTTGATTTGACTCTTGAAAAGGAAAAAAACGAAGCCCAAACGGTAACACATCTGGTAATTTGTCAACAAAAAGATTTTTAGACACTTCTCTAAAAGGTATGTTTTTTTTATTTTTCCTTTTAAAAACTTTTGCTAAATAGGTGTTAGGTGGTTCAAAATAGACCACGATGTTATCTGTGCTTAATCTGTTTGCTAATCTTTGCTTTCTTGTTGGAAGGTCAGAAAATTCCATAGTAGATATAAAGACTATAGTTTTGTTCTTAATCATTATTGTCACCTAGCTTTATAGCACATGCAACCATAAACCATAAAACAACAGATAATGGTACGATTTCCCAGAGGTTTTCTGTATACATGTTTATAAACAAAGAAACAGAACCACATATAACTCCTGCGATAAGAATTTTGTCATTTTTTGAAGCATTTTGAAATGATATTGTTAGATTTTTCAAAAGTAGTATTAGAATAAAAAGAAAAGCTATGAAGCCAAGAAATCCATAATTTGACAATATCTCTAAATAATAATTATCTGAATACAGACCATTAAACTCTTGATATCTGTATGCAACTGCTCCCCCATAGCTTCCTGGTCCCTCACCAAAGAAAGGCTTCTGCCTTGTTAAGTCAAGGGCTAAAGACCACCTGTATGTCCTACCACCCGAAGCGCTTTTTTGTTGATACTGCTCGGAAAACAACGTAGAAAACCTTTGCTGGATAGGTGGAACAAAAATAACAGTTATTACTACAGCAATCAAAACCAAAAATATATATTTCCCTTTTTTGATCATTAACATGAATAAACAAAGTGCCGGTATAAATGCTAGCCAAGATGCTCTTGTTAGTGAACTTACTAATCCACCAACAAGCAGTAGGAATAATCCCCAGAAAAAAAGTTTGTGAGAAGCTTTAAGTTTTGGTTGAAACGCAAACCCTAAAGCAACTGGAGCTATCATTACGCAATAAGCAGAAAATGCATTTGGACTACCTAAAAATGAAAATGCCCTAGATAAACCAAATTCAAGATCCTTATCAACCCAATTAGGTGGGGTTGCAACGCCTACCAAATATTGATATATACCATACAACGCGCATACTACTCCGCCTAAAACTACAAGAAATAAAAACCCTCTAATTTCTTTTTTGCTCATTGGAGTATTTATTACAAGGAAGAAAAATATGAAAGATTGAATAACAGATCGTATTGCTTCAATTCCTTGGGCTATCGTTACCGAATTGCTTAAAATTATTGAGATGATTGCGAAAATTAAAAAAGTAACAACCGGATATATTACCGATGTGAACCGTAGTTTTTCTTTTGCTGTTCTAACTTTGTATATCAACAAAATAACAAACAGTACTATGAATAAGATTTCATCCCACAATCCAAAAAGACCACCCATTCCTGCACTTTTGACTGCAAAATCAAAAATAATGAAAAATGGGAAAAATATTAATCCAACAGATGGTTTAAAAAACAAAAGAAATACCAGCAACAAAAGAAATATAAAAGATGCTGCAGCAAGACCACCAATAAAATATCCTGCTGCACCTACTATACAACCAAAGATCAGGTATTTTATTTCAAAATCTTTGTTACTATTCTCGCTTTTAGATTCAATATTTACTGAAATATTTCTCTTATCCATTTCCACAATCTACTTTCACTTAAAACTCTCTTTGGAGGTATTAAAAAAAATGAAAAAACAAACAAACAAACGCAGACTAAAAACATCGTCAATGCAACTTGCCTTGAAAAGCCATTGCCAAAAAAAAGCTCTAAAAGAAGATAAACAACAAGAAATGAAAATAAAATAGAGCTTACAACACTAATGCCATTCTCATTTAAATCATTTTTTACTGACTTGCTTAAATCTTCTGAATAAGAATTCTTTGTTAATCTCTCAACAGTACTTGTAAAAATCCTAACTACTCTAAAAAGAATATTTACAATCTCGTTGCATATAAAACTCTCAGAAATATTCTTTGAAAAAATAGTGCTTTTTGTAGTAAACCATTGGACTATAAAACTTGTTTGCAGAGCATAACTGACATATTTTGATACTAGACTGGAATATTTGTTGATATAAGAGTTTTCCCATGAAGAATTAATGAAAACAAAAAAAGCAACCAACTTACTTCCATTAATGATTCTACAGTTACTTTTCATTAGTTTCTTGCTCTTCTAGTGATTCTTCTATTGTCTGTTCAACAAATTCTTCACTAACGACTTTTTGTACTTTTTCTTTATTGGGTAGAATTACCGAAGTGTTTGACACCCAATCTATGTTTCCGGGGAAAACAACAGATACTATTTGTATTTCTGGATCAATATTGCGAAACTGAAGAGCAATTTTTAAAAGTTCCGAGGAATCAATGTTTGTATCTGTATCTTTCAATACAATATTAATTATACTATTGATTGTCAATAGGTTGTTAGTCTCAATGACTTTTCTCCCCAATGCTTTAACAAAATTCAGCTGTCTAGATGTTCTACCATATTGAACACCTTTGTAATCTACCGCAAAGTCTCCTTGAGCATCCCACCTAAAACGACAATACTGCAAAGCTTTATCTCCATCTAGTAATTGTTCTCCTGCTTTAAGATTAATTGCTGTTTCCGGATCTGTTCTATCTGTATACAGCATATCTTTTTCCACATTGTAAATTATACCGCCTAATGCGTCTACAACATCTCGGAATGCTACAAAATCAACTTTTGCGTATAATTTTATTGGAATTTTCAACATGTTTTCAACCGTTTTTAAAGTTAACCCAACTCCACCATCTGACCAATAAGCAGAATTAAGCGTAGAATTAATTTTTTGTGAACAATTGTGTCCTGGTATTTCAGTCCAAGCATCTCTTGGTATAGACATTATTCGAACTATCTTCTTGTCAAGATCAAAATTCATTAAAATTATTGTATCTGCTCTTGCTCCCAAATTCAAGTGAGCTCGCTCATCACAACCAATAACAAGAATATTCATTCTTCCAGACCAGTCAATTTTATAATCTTGTCTAATAATTTGTCCTTCTTCTGTTTCTGGTTTCAACTCTTCAAATATTCGAATAATATATGCACCAGCAGAAATAATAACAATGAAAATTAAACATAAAATAATCCACAGGATAATATTTTTTTTCTTTTTTTTATCGTGGTTCTCGTTCATTTTCATCGTCCCATCACTTCCTTTACGTCTGGTTTGTTAAAAAGATAAATAAAAACTCCATAAACTAAACAACCAATTGCAACCAGTATAAGCACTTCCCCTAATTGACCAAGCTTTGAAGAAATGTTCACAAAATTAACTACTACTTTTTGAGAAAAGAAAATTGTAGCAACCATTGCTATTGAACCTATAGAGCATATCAAAGCAGTCTTTTTTAAAGGTGCAACAATTAGGTAGTCTGGATATCTTTTTTTTGTGACAATCCATAATACTATTGTATTAAAGACTCCAGATATTGCAGAGCCTAAAGCCAATCCATAATGGCCAAGTGGTCCAATTAATGCTAAATCAGCAATTACCAATACGGCTACTGTTGCAAATGCTATATAGACTGGAGTTACTGTATCTCTACAAGAATATAGTATTTTTACCAATACTGCGGTTACAGACCAAGGAACCAAAGCAATGCAATATAGCTGCACGGTTGGAGCCGTAATTAGAGTATCAGCTACTGTAAATTTTCCAGATTCAAACAATAATCGAATTACAGGTGTACTCAATACTATCAAACCAAGAGTCGCTGGAAGCATTACAAGGAAAATAAATTTTAATGCCCATTGAACGTTCAATTGAACGTTCTTAGTGTCATTCTTAGAAACATGTTCAGCAAGACTCGGAAATACAACAGATGAGACAGCTAATGCAAAAATCCCTATTGGAAATTGAGATACCTTAAAAGAGTATTGAAGAGCCGTTAAATAGCCTTTGCTCAATTGTGATCCAACCATATTGTTAACAATAGGAGCAAGATAATTTATCCCAGAACCGATGATAACGGGTAGAATCAACATATATAATTCTTTCATAGCTGGATGACGTAAAACAGGTTTAAATCTGTAACCTAGTCCTTTTTTTTCTACCCAAATGTATTGAATCAAAAATTGCCCTATAGCACCAATAACTAAAGCAATTGGTACAACAACAATTCCCAACCTATAAGCATAAATCAATGTCAAGGTTACAATGGTTGCATTAAAAACTATTCCACCTAATGTTGGTATTCCGAAAATTTTTACTGAATTTAGAATTCCAGACGAAAGAGCAGCTAAACCTAAGAATAGTATTGAAGGAAGTGCAACTCTGAATACTTTTACTCCGTAGTATAACCTCTCTGCATCCCATCCTGGAGCTTGTATCTTCAAGACAAAAGGAGCAAATATATAAAGCACAACAATTACACCAATAATTAAAAGAACGAATTGATTCACAGTTACAGTAATTATTTCCTTCAGTTCACTTTTTTTATTCTGAGAAACTAACCTTGAAAACAAAGGGATAAAAACAGCTGCTACAATTCCAGACACAAGCATATTTGAAAGAGTTATGGGAATATAAGAGCCAACAACATAACCATCAGTTTGTGTTGACACCCCGAATCTATTGGCAATTGCAGTTTCCCTTGCTAATCCGAGCATTCTTGAACATAGTGCTCCAAAGGTTACAATTCCAGCATTCTTAAAAAGAGACTTTATATTCATTAAGGGGTTTTATCTTCTGATTTCATTGTGTCTTCTTGATCATTAGATTCTTCAATTTCTTGAACTGGTGGATTTAGTTCATCTTTCAAGGTTGTCTTTATTTTTTGAGCTTCATCTGTAGTAACCGGTTTAATTGACAATATATAAACTGTATATTTTGTGAAATTCGATTCAATGAACCCTGTGGCTCCTGCTTTAAATTTTTGATTACCATATTTTATCTCATTGCTACCCTTAGGGATAGAGCAAAGAAAAGAAAAACTTGCGTCCATCAATTTTGGTTGTGCTCTAGATATTAGCATACCCTGTTGAGTAGTTACATAAACTTGTGTAGGACCAACTTCTGGATTTGTAAGAACAACACCAAATGGAATACCATCTGGGTAATTTATAAAAAGTCCTTTTTTAATCGTCTCAGCTATCTCTGGTCCAAGATTAGTTGCTCTTACTTTAATGATATAGTTATCTTTTTCTTGAACGGATGTTTTCTTGTTTGTGACGAACTGAATACTCACAACCAAAAGAACGACAACAAGAATAATCGCAAATAAATCAATGATGTTTATTACACCAAACAACTTACCTTTATCATCTAATATAACCATTTTCATCCTCCACTCTTACGATTGATGCATTAAGTCTCTGTAGTTTTTTTTCTATGAACTGATATCCTCTGTCAACAACAGATGCTCTATGTATATATGATTTCCCATCTGCAGCTAGTGCAGCTAAAACAAGTGATATCCCGCCTCTTAAGTCTGGGCATTGTACTTCAGCGCCAAACATTTTCTCTACACCAGTAATTGTAGCAATCTTATCATTTGTCATAATGTTTGCTCCCATTTTTCTAAGTTCTGGAACAACATTGAATCTATTTTCATAAACAGTTTCAGAGATAATACTTGTTCCACCAGCTAAACACGCAAGAGACAACATTGGAGACTGTAAATCGGTTGGAAATCCAGGAAATGGCATTGTTCTTATGTTAAATGATGATGATCTTTTATCCATTTCAACCAACAGACTTGATTGACCTCGTATTTCAACTTTAACCCCAATGTCTCGAAGTTTAAAAAGCAAAGAACTCATGTCTTGAACACAACAATCTTCAATTTGAATTTTGCCTTTTGTCATTACAGCACATAACATAAACGTGCCAGTTTCGATTCTATCTGGCATAACAGAGAATTTTATCCGTTTTAATGCAGATTTACCAATAATTTGTAATGTGCTTGAACCAATTCCTGAAATCCTAGCTCCAGCTTGATTTAGTAAATAAACTAGATCTACAACTTCTGGTTCTTGTGCAGCATTCTCTATAATTGTAATACCCTCTGCACTCATAGCAGTAAGAATTAAATTTTCTGTTGCACCTACAGATGAATAATCAAGATAAACATGTGTTCCTTGTAATTTTTTTGCTTTAAAGTATTTTCTATTCCCTTTATTTTCAATAACTGCTCCGAGTTTTTTCATTCCTTGGAAATGAATATCCATTGGTCTTGCACCAATGGGACATCCACCTAGAACTGGAAGAATCACTTCGTGATTTCTACCTAGTATGGCACCTAACAATGTTTGAGAACCTCGTATAGTACTTACGCCTTTAATCTTTGAGAGATCAGATTCAATATCACCTGAAGCATCAAATCTAAAAGTATCAGGTGAAAGCTGATCAACTTTTACTCCAATGTCCTTCATGATCTGTATCAATATTCTTACGTCTCCCATATCTGGGATATTTGAAATCTCTACGGGACATTTGAACAATATCGTTGATGTGATTATTGGTAATGCAGAATTTTTTGATCCAGATATTGAAACATTTCCTTTAAGGCAATTATTCCCGTCGACAATAAATTGGCTCATTTTGTAAACTTATTCCATTTTTTATCGAATGGAGTCATATTGAAATAATTTCTAACATGATCTCTAATTCTTTCAGAGGCATGACCATCTCCAAATGGATTATCTGGCAAAGACATCGATGAATAGTATTCCTTGTCGGATAACAGTTTATCTAGTTCTGAAAAAACATTGTCGTATTCCGTACCAACAAGCTTTACTACCCCACATTCAACTCCTTCTGGTCTTTCTGTTACAGAACGAGTAAGCAATACTGGTTTTCCAAATGTTGGGGATTCCTCTTGTATCCCTCCAGAATCTGAAATAATAATATGCGACTTTTTCATTTCTGCAACAAAACTTAAATAGTCCATTGGTTCAATTAGATTGACTCTATCAATATTCTTTAGATAAGGATATACAGATTCTCTAACAATTGGGTTTTTGTGCATTGGAAAAACAACGGTAACGTCATTGTGTTTCTTTACAATGTCCCTAATAGCTTTACTTACATTCTCTATTGGAATACCCCAGGATTCTCTTCTATGCATAGTCATAAGAACTTGTCTGTTTTTTGTTTGATCAATTTTAAGAAACTCTGGCTTTTCTTTTGTAATATAGTCCAATACCCATAAAAGAGAGTCTACCACAGTGTTACCAGTTACATATGCATTTTTTGTTGAGATATTTTCTAGCTCTATGTTCTTTTTAGCTCTTTCAGTTGGGCAGAGATGCATTGTGCAAATCGAATCGGTAAGCTTCCTATTCATTTCTTCTGGGAATGGGTTCTTCATGTCTCCAGACCTTAAACCTGCCTCTATATGAGCAATTGGGATAGAATTGTAGTATGAAGAAAGAGTTGTAGCAAAGGTTGTAGTAGTATCGCCATGAACCAGAACCATGTCTGGTTTTTCTGCCTGTATAACTTCAGTAAACCTATTCATTACTCCACTTGTAATAGATTCAAGTGTTTGTTTGTCTTTCATTATGTTAAAATCGTAATCGCCATTTATGGAAAATATTTTCATCACCTGATCTAACATTTCTCTATGTTGAGCTGTAAGAACTACTTTTGTGATGAATGAAGAATCTTGCTTAAAAATACGCACCAGTGGTGCCATTTTTATAGCTTCAGGTCTTGTTCCAAAAACGATTAACAATTTTGGTTTCTTCATAAATCCTCTTTAAGTAAAAAATATACTATAAGTATAACAGCAAAATTGGAATAAGGCATAAGACTGCCGTAATCAAATAAAATACAACGGCTATTCTACGCTGTCCCCATCCCTTTTTTTGGTGCAATTGATAATGGATGTTTTCCAGATCTGCTTCATATATTTTTTTCCCTTTTCTAGCTCTTGTTACGCTAGAAAAAATTACATCAAATATTGGAATTCCAAATCCCACAAGTGCAATTAATAAAATAATGCTTGAGGTTGTTTTCAGTCCTGCCCAAATCGAAATCATTGCAATCATATACCCAAGAAAATGAGCCCCACTATCACCAAGAAATATCGATGCTGGATAAAAATTGAATTTTAGGAATGCAAAAGAGGTTGCAGACAAAGCCACTGCCAGTAATGCAGCGATAGTAAACCCGCTAAGATATGCCACAGTAAACATCGCCAAACCAGCAATTCCTGCTATTCCAGATGCCAGTCCATCTAACCCATCAATCAAATTCATAGCATTCATAAATGCAACGCACCATATTAAACTAAAGAGTACACCCCATAATCCTATGTCAAAATAAATTCCAGTTGAAGGATTTGAAATATATCTTATCTGCACTCCAAACAATATCGGGATACCTGCTGCAATGAATTGCGCAAGTAGTTTTACTCCGGGCCTTAAATCATATTTATCATCTATCCCCATTATTACTACAATAAATAATGAACCGAGAAATATACCGATTATCTGTGTGTTTATGCCTATTGTAAAAAAAGCTGCAATCCAAAATGAAACAAATAAAGCCAATCCACCAGTTAATGGTGTAATACTCTTATGTAGTTTTTTTCTTGTGTTTCCGTTTCTATCTTTTTCTATTTTTAATGGATTATCAACAATCCCATATTTCACTCCAAGTTTTCGAAAAATAGGAATAAAAACCAGAACAGAAATTGTTGCTATCAAAACAATTTGAATAAACATTTTCATAATAAACTATACCCTGATTCTTTCAAGCTTTTATGAACTCTAAAACAAATTAATGAAGAAAAAAATATCTTCACAATATCAAACGGAATAAATGGAAATACTGATAGTTTTATGGACTGCAATAGCGTGATTGGCTTATGCAAAAAATAAAAACTACCAAAAAATCCTAAACAACCAATAATATATATGAATAACAACCCAATAAATCCAGACAGAATAATAGTATTAAGCCTATATCCAAATCTATTAACCATATAGCCAACTATATAGCTACAGACAATAAATCCAACCAAAAATCCTCCAGTTGGACCTAGAATTACCATTATTCCTGATTTTCCTCCAGAAAATACTGGTAGTCCAAAAATTCCAATCAGTATCCATATTACCACTGAAATTGTACCAAATTTTTTCCCAAGTATAACCCCACTAAGCATTACAAAAAATACATGTAGAGTAATCGGCACTGGACTTATTGGAATATAGATTGGAAAAACAGAGCTAAGTGTGAATAATGCAATGAACAATCCGATAACAACCATGTATCGAACAGACATTTATATGTCTTGAGTAGCTAATTTTCTAAATTTTGAATATCTATCAGCTGTTATATCTTTTGCAGACATCTTCGCATATTTTTTAAGTGTTTTTGATAAAAATTCATCTATGTTTTGAATTGTTTCTTTTTGATTTCTTTGGGCACCACCAAATGGCTCAGGAATAATCTCATCAATCAATGAGCGTTTTATCAAATCGGTTGCTGTCAATTGGAGTTTTTCAGCTGCTTTGGAAGCTTTGGTCGCATCTCTCCACAATATTGATGCACACCCTTCTGGTGAGATTACAGAATATATACTATTTTTTAGCATTGCCACATAGTTGCCGACACCAATTCCTAGCGCACCACCGGAACCGCCTTCACCGATAACAACGCATATTATTGGGACCTTTATTGAAAACATATCTCTTAAATTCGTAGCAATTGCAGCTGATTGTCCCATTTCCTCTGCTTGAATTCCGGGATATGCCCCTTGGGTATCTATTAGGGTTAGAACTGGTGCATTAAATTTTTCAGCCAATCTCATTAATCTAATGGCTTTATGGTATCCTTCTGGGTTTGCCATCCCAAAGTTATTTCTTATCTTTTCTTTTGTACCATTCCCTCTATCATGCCCAATAATCATTAGATTTTGACCATGGAAGATACCTATAGCTGCATAAATTGCTGGATCGTCTCTGAACAATCTATCACCAGAAAGTACTACATAGCCTGGGATTAACTGTTGAACGATATCTGGAGTTTTTGGTCTATCTTGATGTCTAGCGACTTGTACAGTTTCCCATCTTGACAGCTTATTATATATTTTTTCTAATTCTTTAATTTTTTGACTTTTTAGTCTCTCAATTTTAGTTTTATCGGACTCAGAAAGTCCATCTAATTCAATTTCTTCAATTCTTTCTTCAATTAAATCAACACTATTTTCAAAAGGTAAACTTCTTTTTTTTATGCATTTCATGTTTGTTTTCCTTTTTCATAAAAACCAAAAAGAGTATTGATACATTGTTTTAATTGTTTTCTTTTGACAATTTTATCAATTTGACCATGTTCTAACAAAAATTCTGAAGTTTGGAAACCTGACGGTAACTTTTGTTTTGTTGTTTGCTCAATAACTCTTGGTCCTGCAAACCCTATTAATGCACCTGGTTCTGCAATAATCACATCTCCAAGAAATGCAAAACTTGCACTCACTCCACCAGTTGTTGGGTGCGTCAAAACAGATATATAAAAACCTCCTGCTTTTTGGTATCTACCAATTACTGCAGCTGTTCTTGCCATTTGAACAAGAGAGTACATTCCTTCTTGCATTCTTGCTCCACCAGAACTAGAAAAGATCGTTAATGGAAGTTTCTCTTGAGTTGCAAACTCAACAATCCTAACAATCTTTTCGCCAACAACTACTCCCATGCTTCCGCCGATAAACCCGAAATCCATAATACCGGTAGCAACTTTTATATTATTAATGCTACCAGTACCAACTCTAATCGCCTCTTTTAATCCAGTTTTATTTTTCGCTTCTTTTAATCTTTGGGAATATGGGATTCTATCAGAAAAATTCAAAACATCTTTAGGTTCAATGTCGTTAAATTTTTCTTCAAACGTATTTTCGTCAAATATTAACTTTATTCTATCTGTAGAATTTAATCTAAACAAATATTCACACTTCGGACATATATTCATATTATCTTTTAGCTGTTTGTCGTAAATTAAAACTCCGCAACTAGGACACTTCACCCAGTTTTTTTCTGAAAGTTTTTTTTCTTCTTGTTCAGATATTTTTTTTGGTAGATTTCTTCTTCCAAAAGGATTGAAATCAAATGGGGTCACTAAGCAATCCTTTTAAATAGCACTGAAAAATTATGCCCACCAAATCCAAAAGAATTAGAAAGCCCAAAATTAACTTCATCTTGAATTGCACAATTTGGTGTGTAATCTAAATCACATTCTGGATCTGGATTTTCTAAATTTATTGTTGGATGAATGATTCCTGTTTGAAGAGTTTTTGCCATAACAACTGCCTCTATACCACCTGCAGCACCCAACATGTGTCCAACCATGGACTTCGTTGAATGTATGTGTATGTCATATGCATGATCTTTAAAAAGTTGTTTTATTGCGTTTGTCTCTGTTACATCGTTTGCAATAGTTGATGTTCCATGAGCATTTATATAATCTACATCTTTCAAAGATATGTTGGCTTCAGTCACAGCCATACTCATGCATCTTTCTTGTTGTTTAGCATCTGGGGAGGGTTTAGTTATATGAAAGGCGTCACATGTAGCTCCATATCCGACTACTTCAGCATAAATCTTTGCCCCTCTTTCAATGGCATGTTCCCACTCTTCCAAGAAAACAATTCCAGCTCCTTCACCAATTACAAAACCATCTCTATCTTTATCAAAAGGTCTTGATGCTCTTTTTGGGTCATCGTTTCTTTTGCTAAGTGCTCTCATAACAGTAAACCCAGCGACAGAAGATGGTGTAATAGATGCTTCGGTTCCACCAGCTAATGCAAATTTTTCGAGTCCAAACTTTATTCTGTGAAAAGCATCTCCAATTGCATTGGTTCCTGAAGCACAAGCTGATACCGTATCAGCAGTATAACCTTTGGCTCCAAATTTAATTGCAAGTTGAGCAGCTCCCATATTTCCAATAAGCTTTGTAATAAAGAACGGGCTTACTCTTGATGGACCTTTTTTTTCTAATATTGTTAAATTTTCACTAAACGCATTGTTCCCACCAATACCAGATCCAATAATAACTGCAAACTGCTCTTTTTGGTCATCGTTTAACGTTACATCGGCATCTTGAAAAGCCTCAATGCCTGCTGCAAGAGAAAACTGTGCAAACCTGTCGAATCTACTTACATATTTTTTTTCAATATACTGAGTTGGATCAAAATCTTTTACTTCGGCTCCAATTTTTACTTTAAAGTCGGTTGGATCAAAGTTTGTTATTATGCCCACATTTGGAATGCCTTTGACTAAGTTTTCGAAACTTGTTTCAACATTCAAACCAGAGGGAGAAATCGTTCCTAAACCAGTTATGGCAACTCGATAGACCCTCATTGCTATACTGAATTTTGGATGTAATCAACCATTGATTTAACAGTTTCCAATTTCCCTGCATCTTCATCTGGAATTTCAAGATCAAATTCTTCTTCCAATGCCATAGTAATGTCTACTAAACCAAGTGAATCTGCTCCTAAATCATTTATAAAATGTGCAGTTTCTACCACTTGTTCTTCTTCAATACCTAGTTTGTCAGCTATCACAGGAACTACTTTTACTAAAATTTCTTCACGTGTCATAATGTCCTCCAAAATCTAGAGAGATAATCCCCCGTCTACAACCAAGACATGCCCAGTAATATAGGACGCTTGGTCAGATGATAAAAATAACGCAGCATTAGCAATATCTTCTGCTTTTCCAAAACATTTCAAAGATACTCTTGATAAAAATTCCTTGTTAACATCTTCAGACAAATTTTTTGTCATTTCAGTTTCTATATAGCCTGGTGCAATACAATTTGACGTAATATTCCTTGCTCCAAACTCTTTTGCAACACTTTTGCAAAGTGCAATAATTCCGCCTTTGGATGCAGAATAATTTGCTTGCCCAGCATTACCCATTATGCCGACTACCGATGAAATATAAACAATTCTTCCATATCTTGCCTTCATCATGTGTTTGGTAACAGCTTTTGTGCAATTAAACGAACCAGTTAAATTAACATTAATTACTGATGCCCAGTCTTCTGGTGACATCCTCATAACTAATTTGTCTTTTGTTATTCCAGCATTTGCAATTAGCACATCTATTTTACCATGATCAGAAACAATGTCGTCTACCATTTTTTTCACTTGTGAAAATACAGACACATCTGCTTCGTAAATATATCCTTTGCCACCCAATTCTGTAACGTCGTTAGCTACTTTTTCGGCATTTTCTATTTCACTTTCAAAAGGATAATTTATATAAACCGTTGCACCTTTTTGTGCGTATTTTAAAGCAATTTGCTTACCTATGCCCTGACTAGCACCAGTAATAAGAACACTTTGATTTGGCATGTCTACCACCTAACTATTGACCCTGCATACGTTAGCCCAGACCCAAACACTACCATTAACACTATGTCACCTTTTTTAATTCTACCTTGCTCACTAGCTAGTGAAAGTGTTAAAGGAATAGATGCTGAAGATGTATTTCCATATTCATTTAAAGTGTAGATCACTTTTTCTTTTGAAAAACTCATTCGTTCTACAGCTGCATCAATTATTCTCATGTTTGCCTGGTGAAAAACAAAGTGGTCAATATCGTCGATTGAAAGTCCTGTTTCTTCAAGCATTTTTGTAATCATGTGAATGCTTATCCTTACTGCAAACTTAAATATTTCTTTACCATTCATATGAAGAAAATGTCGCCTATTCTCTACTGTAAGTGGTGATGCTGGCTCTTTAGAGCCACCGGCTGGTAATGTAAGATACTTAGCGCCAGAACCATCGGTTCCTTCATAAAGACACAAAATAGCGTCTTCTTCGTCGTCTGCCGTTGTAAGTATAATTGCCCCAGCTGCATCGCCAAACAAAACGCAAGTTGCTCTATCTGTGAAATCGGTAAATCTAGTTATGGCATCTGCACCAATTATTAGAGCAATTTTTTTATGTCCTGTTCGCAAAAATTGAGTTGCAACAGATAGCCCATACACAAATCCTGAACAGCCAGCCTGTAGATCAAACGCCATTGGCCTATTAAGTCCAAGTTTATCAGATACAATGCAAGCAGTAGAAGGATATATCATATCTTGAGAAGAGGTTCCTATGACAAGCAGATCTATGTCTTCCGGTTTAATGTTAGCACTTTTTATTGCCATTTTAGCAGCTTCAACTGCTAAATCAGATGTGCACTTGTCGTCGTCGATATAATGCCTTGTCTCTATTCCTGTTCTTGTTTTTATCCATTCATCGCTAGTATCCATAATTGTAGATAAATACTCATTTGTTACGATTCTTTTAGGGGCAAAGTGTCCTGTTCCTTTTATAACAATATTTTTCAATCATTACCTTCCTTTTTTACTTAGTATTAATTTAATTCTGCCGTTAGCTACAACTTTATCGTTAACATAAGCAGAAACAATAAAAAGGAAAACAGTCATTTTTTTCTTAAATAACTCAGCATTCAGAACAATTTGATCCCCAGGCCTTATTATTCCTTTAAAGGAAAACGACTCAATTCCAGCAAATAAACCAATTTGGCTTTCATCCTGAATGTAGTTTTTGTCAATATAGATACCAGACAATTGAGCCAAAGCTTCAACGACTAAAACTCCAGGAAATACTGGATTGTCAGGGAAATGACCAATAAATTGAGGCTCATTAAAAGAAACGTTTTTTATTCCTGTAATATTTTTTTCTTCTATTGTAATTACCCTATCAACAAGCAAAAATGGGTATCGATGAGGTAATGTTTTTAATATATCTGAATAGGTCATTATTATTCTATTGGCTTAAATGGATCAGGTTTTTTATCGTCTATTTGTTCCCCTTGAATAAGTGTTTCCTTTGCTTCTTGTATCAAGTTGGTATAGAAATTTCCTATTGGTATAGCTTGACCCCTTACCGTTGAAACCTTTATGCTTTGCAACATAATTCGCAATGCGAGGCTATATTTATCAGCATCTATATTGTTCAATAAGCCTTCAATTGTAACATTAACATCACTCATTTCATTTCTCCTAGCATATCGAATATTTTTTTTGCAGCTTTTTTTGGCACACAATTCTCTATTCTAAAATCATACCGATCTTTAAACAAAAGTTCAACTTTTGCAATTTTTAATCTTAAATCAATTTGTTCTTCCGATTCTGTGGCCCTTTTCATTAATCTTTTCTTTAAATCACTGAAAACTGGTGGAACAATAAAAAAAGAAATTACTGACCCGTTAAAATTTTTCATTACTGTTAATCCACCCTTAACATCAAGTTCAAGTAGCAAATATCTCTTTTCTTTTCGTGCAATATCTATGTTTTCCAAAGGTGTACCGTAATAATTTCCAGCAACTTCAGCCCATTCTAGAAATTCGTTTTTTTGAATTTTTTCTTCAAATCCAGACTTTGTCATAAACCAATAATCTTTTCCATTTACTTCTCCAACTCTCGGTTTCCTTGTTGTGGCACTAATAGAAATCTTTAACTTATCCGTAAGTTCAAATAATGATTCAATGACTGTTTTTTTACCTACTCCGGATGGTCCAGAAATGAGCACAATCTCTTTATTTTGCATTTTTTCTTTTTAGGAACAATTTACGTAATTCAGCTAAAACTAAAACTCCAAGTGCAATTAAAAGAATATTAACCCATTGAGGTAGTCCTATGGGTACTGCACCAAAGAAATTTCTAGCAACAGGTCCGTAAAGTGCAATCAATAAAAACCCGAAAGAAATTAATTGTGCATAAACAACATATGGATTTGTAAAGAATCCTATGTGGAATAAGAATTGTTTCTGAGATCTAGCAGATAGTGCTCTAAGCAATTCGATTGTTACAAGCCCGGCAAAACAAGCTGTTGTTGCAAGTGGAACTAGGTTTGGATTTCCGTGTTGATACTCGAAAAATATTATTAGTGCTCCCGTAGCAATAAGAACACCTTGAAAGATTATCCCTGATAAAAAGGATGCGTCTATGAAATTATTGTCAGATCTTTTCCTTGGTTTCATTACGTCGCTGTCTGCTTTTTCAAATCCCAAAGCTAAAGCTGGGAAACTATCAGTAATCAAGTTTAGCCAAAGTAACTGTAAAGCCCCAAGTGGTGCAGGCATTCCAAAAATTATTGCAGTTACTACAAGTAATATTTCACCAATATTGCACGAAAGAAGGAAGAAAATTGTATTTTTAATGTTGTCAAAAATTACTCTACCTTCTTCGATAGCCTCAACAATTGTTGCAAAATTATCGTCTAGAAGCACTAATTCAGATACTTCTCGCGCTAAATCTGTTCCTCTTTGTCCCATCGCTACACCAATATCTGCTTTTCGTAATGCAGGGGCATCGTTGACCCCATCCCCAGTCATAGCAACGATTTCTCCATTTGATTTTAGCAATGATACAATTCTGTACTTGTCTTCTGGGTTAATCCTTGCAAATACAGAACAATGCTTTAGTTCTTCTAACAATTCTGAATCAGAAAGCTTCACAATGTCATGATGCGTTAAAGCGATCCCATTTTCGCCTGTAATGCCGAGTTCTCTTGCATAAGCTTTCGCAGTTTCTGCATGATCGCCTGTGACCATAATTACATTAATTCCTGAATTCTGGCATTTTTCAATTGCAGGAAACACTTCTTTTCTAATTGGGTCTCTAAGTGCCGCCACACCTATGAATACTAAATCTTTCTCGTCCGTATCGCTAGCATTCTCCTTAATTGCAGCCGCAAGTATTCTGTATCCATTCTTGCTCCATGATGATACTTTTTTGTCCATTTTTGATTTAATGCCTTTTGTAAATTCTTTAATCTGTCCATCAAGAAGAATATGTGTACAATTCTCAGATACCTGTTCATATGCACCTTTTGTGTACATTTTATCTTGGTTTCCATTTTGAACAACAACACTCATCATTTTTCTATTTGAATCAAATGGATTTTCATATTTTCTTTCAAATCGAGTCCCTTTAAATTGACTATCTAGAGGTAAACCTATTTCGAGCAAAGCAACTTCAGTTGGATCACCAGTTTGTTTATCTCCATTTATTGTTGCATCGTTAGCAAAATAGAAAACTTCCTGCATGCTCCTTATTGTTTCCCTTTTTGATACAACGGTTGGAATGTCTTCTTCGCTTCCGTTTAAGATTATTTTTACTGGTTTCATATTGTTTTCTGTTAAAGTACCAGTTTTATCTGTACATATAACAGTTGTCGAACCAAGAGTTTCTACAGATGCAAGTTTTTTTACTATAGCATTATGCTTGCTCATCCTTGAGACTCCATTTGACAAAACAATGGTGGTTACCGCTGGAAGGCTTTCTGGTATAGCAGCAACTGCTAATGCGATTGCGAACAATAGTGTTTCATGAATTTTAGCTCCATTAACCCAATTCAAAACAAATACTACAAGGCAAACTATTCCAAGAATGATTGTTAATTTCTTAGAAAACACATCCATTCTTTTCTCTAGTGGGGTTTTTTCTTCTTTGACATCTCTTGTCAATGAAGCAATTTTCCCGAGCTCTGTAGAATTCCCAGTGGCAACAATCAGTCCTTTTGCTTTTCCTTCTGTAACAAGAGTTCCCATAAAACAAAGATTTTTTAAATCTCCAGTACTAAGATTCTCTCCGTTTATCTCTTTTGTTGTTTTGTTAACTGATACCGATTCACCAGTTAACATAGATTCATCAACCTTAAATCCGCTCGTGCAAGTAATAACCCGTATGTCTGCTGGAATTTTGTCACCGCTTTCCAAAAGTACAATATCTCCTGGAACAAGGTCTTCGTTCTTTACTACTACTCTCTCGCCGTCTCTAATTACTTGACACACTGGGTTTACCAAAGATTGAATAGCCTTTACTGAAGCATCTGCTCTGTATTCTTGGAAAAAGCCAAGTACAGCGTTCAACAAGATTACAATAACAATGGCGATTGCTTCTGTAGTATCTTTCATGAAGAATGATAACCCAGCAGCAAACATTAGAATATATATAAGCAGATTTTTAAATTGATTAATAAAAATTTCCCAAGGAGATGTTTGCTTCCCAGAACTTACGGAATTTATTCCATACTCTTCTTTTCTTTCATCAATCTCTGTTTGTTTTAGCCCTACATCGCAGTCTGTGTCATAAATTTCCGCTATTTGTTTAACCGCATATTTATAAGGCTGTTCAATGATGTTTTTCATACTGTCATTACTCTTTCTTTGATAAATAATCAATTGCGTAATTAACACATGGATCATCTTCAACATTTTTTGTTGGCATTACCTCTTCAAACGCTAGATCGGGAGATAAGCCTTCTCCCATAATATTTCTTTTGTTTGGAGTAAGATATTTTTCTACGGTAAGCTTTATTGCTCCACCAGTTGGAACATATTTAAAAACTCTTTGTATAGAAGCTTTGCCATAAGTTTTCTCACCAATAATTATTCCTGTTTTATAGTCTTGAATTGCTCCAGATAAAACCTCTGAAGCAGAAGCAGAGTATTTGTTTACTAGAACTGCTATAGGTAACTCTATCAATTTTGATACATTCATTTTTCTTGATACAGCTTTTTTATCTTTTCCTATAGTCCAAAATAAAATTGAATCTTCTGGTAAGAAATATTCGGCAATACTTTGTGTTTCTTCAAGAACTCCACCGCCGTTATTTCTTAAATCTAAAATTATCTGCTTTGGCTGTTTTTCTATCATTAGTTTAAGTTTTTTATCAAACTCTTTTGCTGTTCCAAAATTGAATGACCTTATTTTTATATATGCTGTATGATCCTTTAACATTTTAGTTTGAACAGTTGGTATTTTTACTTGTTTTCTGGTCAGTTTATATGTTCTAGACACTTCCCCTGGATATTGAAATTCAATTTCGACACTAGTGTGTTCTGGTCCACGTATTTTTTGAGCTGCATCGTTAGAGTTTTTACCAGACATATCTTCTTTTTCTATGCTTACAATAAAATCTCCTGCTACCACACCGGAAAGGTTAGCCGGTGAACCAACAAATACTTCGATTATTTCCAAGTTTTCGCTTATTATAACTCCAATCCCTACATAATGGTCTGCAATTTGAGTTGTAAAGGAATCGTATTCTTCTTTTGTAAAATAAAGAGAGTATGGGTCGCCAGTTCCATAAACTATGCCTTTTGCTAATATTTCATCTTGAATCGGATCAACAAAAAACTGGTTTATGATTTGGTATGCATATTGTGATGTTGGAAATGAACTCATATTCAATTGATGAGCAGAAAACAAGTAACCACCAACAAAACTACCAACTACTACAACCAGACAAATTACTACCGACAGCCATATTCTAACTGTTTTTTTCATATAACACCCAATTTCACTAAATAATTGCAGTAAAATGATAGACCAAAGAGCAGAAAAAACAAGTGGTAAGAATGAGTTTATGGAAGATAGTCACGCGGATTAACGTAATCACCATTAACTCGAATTTCAAAGTGAAGGTGTGGTCCCGTTGACCAACCAGTTGAACCAACTTCACCGATTACTTTACCCTGTTGGACTTTTTCACCTTTTTTAACATAACGAGTTTTCATGTGTGCATACAGAGAAGTGTGTTCTTTATCATGCATAATCATTACACAGTTGCCATAACCAGTAAGCCAACCAGAATAGGTAACAATACCTTCTGCAACGGCCTTTATTGGGTATCCATAATTTTGGTCTATGTCGATACCAGTATGCATTCTGTAGACGCCAAATATTGGATGCATACGCATTCCAAATCCTGAAGTTACTGGACCATCTATTGGCCATATTAACGTACCCATTTCTTTATTTTGTAGTTCTTTCAATCTTTCTAAATCTACTTCTTTGCTAGCAATTCTCCGTATTTCAGCTTCTGCAAGAGAAAGCGCAGAAACGGCTGTTTCCATCATTCTTTTATTAATTTGAGCACTATACGTTATGTTATGGATTTCAGAATCTTTTTGTTTCCTTAGTTTATTTAAATCAGCTTCAACTTCATTTTGTTTTTTCTTTACGTCTAGTAGTTTTAACTGATCAACAACCAAAGAAGATTTTCTATCTGCTTGTAATTCCCTATCTTTTTTAAGTTCACTAAAAAAATCCGCATCGGCTTGGTATAAGTATTTTAAATAGACACCTTTATCCATTATTTCATTAATATTCTTTGAAGAAAATAAATAATTTACATATCGTTTGCAATAATCTTTATAAAGAGCATTAATCAATACATCTAGTTTTTCTTCTTTTCTTATTATTGATTCCTCTAGCGTTTCTATTTGTTTCTCGGTAGTTAAATATGAGAATCTTAGTTCATCTTCTTGATTTTTAAGTTCTTCTGTTTTAAGTTGAGCCTTATTAATTTTAATTCCTAAGTCATTTAGTTCTTCAGTTAAATCTTCCTGTTTGATGCTAAATTCACTGCTTTTTTGCTTACAATCTTCGACAGTTTTCTTATAGTCTTCTACAGCTGATTCTTTCTCCTGTTTTTTTCTTTCTAATTCATCAATTTGCTCCTGCAAAGTAGGTTCAGAAAAAACACTATTGTGTGGAAAAATCGTAAAAAATAAAAAAATTGTTAATAATGCGCAAAATATTTTTTTCATTGTGTATACCTATTGAGCGAAATTATCGCTGAAAAAAATGAAATAACAAATCCAAAAATAATTAATCCGAATGCCACTAGCGAAACTAGGTTGACTGTATTCAACTCAATTGGAGAGAAAAAAAGAAATGTTTGATAAAACTTATACGTATAGTTCACGATTGCATCCATAACGAAAGCATTTGAAACTCCGCTAACTAATCCACTTATACATGCAATTAATAAAAATGGAGCTCTAACATACCCGGGGCTTGCACCAATTAGCTGCATGATTTTTATTTCTTTTCTAAAAGAAAAAACAGATATTCCAATAGAAGAAGATACAGAAAATACATACGCTAAAAGAAAAATAAGTAATAGAGCCACGCCAACAAACAGCATGATACGTATGATGTCACTATAGGTATCTGCATGTTTAGATGTATCTTCAACATAATCTATGCCTGGAAGCTGTTTTGCAAAAGCGACAATATTTGAAACTGCTTCTGGCCTTTTTGGCTCTATCCGAAGAGAAGAGGGCAAAGGACTCTGTTTTTTATCTAAATCTGGGTATTCTTCTTTCAATATTTCTAAAGCACTTTCTGGAGAGATATAAACTACTTTTCCCACCCCTTCTAGGCTTTCAAAAGATTCAATAGTTTGATTAATTTCATTTTGACTTGCAGATCTCTCAAAAAACACTGCTACATTCAAAAACCTTTT
>JAGLCW010000220.1 GCA_023146045.1 Caldisericia bacterium | reverse complement strand
TAGAAATTCTGGGTGAGAATGGAGCTGCAAATAACATTAAACTACAAAAAATGAAACTTGGAGAACCAGATCAAAGTGGAAGAAGAAGACCAATACCAATTGATGGAGATGAAGAGATTCTAAGAATAGACTCTGCAATCATTGCAATTGGACAGTATGTAAACCTAGAAGGTTTTGACGGAATCGAGATGACAAACAGAAAAACTATAGCCTCTGATTTAAGCACTTTCGCTACAAATATTCCTGGTGTCTTTGCTGGCGGAGATGCCATAAACAACAACAATAAAATTGCAATACAATCTATAGGAGATGGAAAAAAAGCATCAACTGTAATGCAAGAGTATCTTCAAGGTAAAGTTGTCCCATATCGAGCGCCTTACTTAGTTTCTAGAGATGATGTTACAGAGGATGAGTTTACCAAAAGACCAAAAGCTAACAGACCTCACATGGTACACCTCAGCCCAGAAGACAGGAAACATAATTTTAAAGAAATTGTTCAAGGGTTTTCTGAAGAACAAGCAATTGAAGATGCAAAAAGATGTCTTGAATGTGGATGTGGTGACTATTATGAATGTAAACTTATAAAATATTCAAAATATGCTGATGTGCATCCAGAGAGATTCGAAGGCAAAAAGCATTGTCGCAATAAACCTGAGGATCATCCTTTTATAATAAGGAATGCTGACAAATGCATACTCTGTGGACTATGTGTAAGAGTTTGTAACGATCTTATGGGAATTACAGCACTTGGATTAGTAGGTCGTGGATTTGAAACAATTGTTCAACCAGACATGAACCTTCCATTAAAAGATACAGATTGCATATCTTGCGGTCAGTGTATTTCTGTTTGTCCAACCGGTGCACTTCAAGAAAAATCCCAAATGGATAAAACTGTTCCAATCGAAACAAAAACAACAAAATCAATTTGTCCTTATTGTAGCGTTGGATGCCATATAGACATTGAAACGCGTGGGGATATGATTGTAAGAGTTATCCCAGAGGAGAACAGTCAATTCGATGATGGCATACTATGTGTTAAAGGAAGATTTGGTTATGATTTTCTTCAAAGAAAAGATAGAATTACCGAGCCATTAATAAGAAATAACGGCAAGCTTACTCCAGTTAGCTGGAACGAAGCACTTCTATTTGCAACTAAAAAATTAGAAGGAGTTGCTTTCCAATATGGTTCTAATAGTGTGGCTGTATCAATATCAGATCAATGGACAACTGAGGAAATCTACTTAGCAAATAAATTTGGAAAGGAAGTTTTAAAAACTGACTATGTAACAAACTTCAATTCGCCGGTTGATGGCATTAAGAGTATTCTTTCAGTTGATTCTTCAACAAACACATTGAAAGAACTTGAAAATACAGATCTAATCGTTTTGGTTGGGTCTTACACCATGAAAGACCA
>JAGLCW010000022.1 GCA_023146045.1 Caldisericia bacterium | reverse complement strand
TATAAAAAAATTGAATGGTTAAAAATTTTATTTGTAAGATTAACCAAAGTACATTCATAATACTTATGATTAAAAAATAACCGTTAAATAAAAAGGGTATTTAAGGCGTGATATTGACGTCTAGCATACAGAGTTACGTTATTCATCATTCTGGTGAAAAAATGAGTACTTTAAACGATTTTCAACATTTCTATCAATTCGAAACACAACTATGGCATGATACTAATAAAATTGATTTGGTGTATCATTTTTGTTGTTTGTGAATATGGGAAAATATTTAATGGTCAATAATGTATGCTCAAGGGAATTTGAGAGATGTGAATTTAGAAATGTGCTTGTTTCATGTCCGTTATGTAGCCTTTACAGACATGGAAATAAAAACATGAATTCATTTTAAGCTTTGATTTATTTAAAAATGTAAAAGTAAAAAGAATTGAAGGAGCACATATTCTTTTTACTTTTAAAATGATAAATATATTTTATAGAAATGTACACATATTTTATTACTTAACAGCTAAATTATAACCAAATGTTGCTGCTTGAATATTCATTGTTAATTTTTCGTCAGAGAAAAAGTCACCTATCGCTTGTGTGAATGATTTTAAACTAATCATTTTGACAATCCCAATCAAATAGCCTGTTACTAGCATGTTGGAAACAAGTTTTGTGTGAAATTCTTCTTCACATATAGAGGTGAATGGTTCTGTATACGTTCTTGCCTTTGAAATGCGATCGTAGTTTGGTATATAGAAAGTATCAAGTATTCGAATACCTTCTTCTTTAACACAAGTGCCATATTTTCTATATGCTTCTTGAGTCATGAGTAAAACAACATCAGGAATTTCAATTTCTGGGAAATATATTTCTCTATCGCTAATAATTACTTCACTTTTTGTAGCACCACCTCGAGCTTCTGCACCGTAAACCTGTGATTGAAGAGAAATCTTATTCTCTCTGAGCGCAGCTCTTGCTATAATACGCGTTGCTGTAATTAGACCTTGTCCGCCTGAGCCAGAATACCTTATTTCAGTTCTCATGATCCTCTCACCTCTTTAAGAAGCTGCTCTCTTCTTTCAAGATATGATAGTTGATCATTATTTTCAACAAGTTCTCCCATAATTAATCTGTTACCAATCTCTTCCTTCGAAAGTTGTTCAGCTTTTTGTTTTGAAATTAAAATATCTTTTTGAGCTAGCATCATATCATATGGATCTGGATTTTTATTAAGTCGACCAAAGTAAATTGGACATTGAGAAAGAACTTCAATTAATGAAAAACCTTTTCTTGTAAAAGCCTTCTTCATGTATTGTTTCATTTTTTTGTAATAGAACGTGCCTGTCCTAGCAACATAAGTTGCTCCGGCACCCTCAACCAATTTAACCATATCAAATGGAGTTTCAAAGTTTCCGAACCTTGCTGTTGTTCCTTTTTTTAGTGATGGAGTAAGAGGAGAAACTTGACCACCAGTCATTCCGTAGATATTGTTGTTAAAAACAATAACTGTGATATCAATATTTCTTCTTGCGGCGTGAATTAAGTGGTTTCCGCCTATAGCTGAAGAATCACCGTCACCAGTAAATATTATTACTTTTTTGTCTGGTCTGCAAAGCTTTATAGCAGTTGCAAAAGGAATTGCTCTGCCGTGTAGAGTATGTACTTCGTCAAATTTAGTGTACGTGGCTGATCTGGACGAACAACCTATGCCAGAGATACAAATAGTATCACTCTGAGCGACATTTAACTCCTCTAGAGTTTCCATTGCGGCATGTAGTATTATGCCGTTACCACAACCTGGACACCATATTGTTGGTAAACGATCTGGATGAAAAAATTTCTCACCTTTAATCATTTAATTCCTCGATTCTTCTGAGCATTTCTTTTGGAGCTATTAGTTCTCCACCGATTTTTTCAATCAAGTGGACTTTCTTCTCTGGAAGAATTCTTTGCATTTCATAATAATATTGACCAAGATTCAATTCGGACACAATAACCTTTTTTGCTTTTAAAGCGTATTTACGAATCTGTTCTGGATCTATTGGGAAGAGGGTTTTAACTCTAATCAAACCTATTTCATCGTGACCAGAGTAAATGAGAGATTTTATTGTTCTGCTGGCAACACCATACGAAATGAACATTGTTTCAGCATCTGGATTAATCACCTCTATTTCAAAAATATCTTGTATTTTATTCTCAATTTTTCTATTTAATCGGCGAATAAGTCTATCTGCAACTTCAAAATTAGCACTCTGGAAACCATTTTCCATATGTACTAAGCCAGTTATGCTTGTGCCGTATCCATCTCCTATATTGCCTATAATTGGTACGTCATCCACTAGTTTACCATATGGTAAATAAGTCTCGCCTGTTCTAAGTTCTGGCTTTGCTCTCTTTATCAGATGTGGTTTTTTTGATGTATCAATGAGTACCTTTTCTCTCATGTGCGAGATTGTTTCTTCTGTTAGAATTATTACAGGATTGCGATACTGTTCAGCTAAATTAAATGCTCTAATTGTTAATTCATAGAGCTCTTGAACAGAGTCTGGAGAAAGAACAATCATAGGATGATCACCGTGAGTACCCCATCGAGATTGCATGATGTCTCCTTGAGCTACTTTAGTTGGTAAACCAGTAGAAGGTCCACCCCTTTGAACGTTGACAAGAACCAAAGGTGCTTCAACGATACAAGCGTAACCGAGACCCTCTTGCATTAAAGAAAAACCAGGTCCAGAAGTAGCTGTCATTGCTTTTTGTCCTGCGAGGGAAGCCCCAATAACAGCTGTGATGCTCGCAATTTCATCTTCCATTTGAATGAAGATTTTACCTTCTTTAGTTAACTCTGTTGATAAAATTTCTGCAATTTCTGTAGACGGAGTGATAGGATAGCCAGCAAAAAAACCCAGTTCAGCTTCCATTGCACCCTTTACACAGGCCTGTGCGCCTTGTAAAATTTCCTTTTGAATACTCATGATATAAAAACCTCAATTGCTAAGTCAGGACAATGGTCTTGACAAGACATACAGGCAATGCATGATGAAATATCTTCAACAAAAACAGAGCCAGAGGCATCTTGCGCAAGCACACCAGTCGGACAAAATTTAACACAAATACCACAACGTTTACAGCGTTTCTCGCTTATGACAATCTTTTCAACGTTTTTCAAGATATATCCCCGCTTTCAAAACCATATAATACGTTGATTATTAAAGAAAACAAAAAAACTTTGTCAACAGATAACTAAAAAAAAGATGAAACATTTTGATTTTTTTCTATTGTTATGTGTTTCTCAAAACAATTTTGAAATTCATCAGAATGAGTAATAAGTAGAAGTTTCTTGAAGTGATTTTGGAGTGACAAAAGATTACAAATTATTTGATTTTTACTACTACTGTCTAAAGACCCAAAATCTTCGTCGATGAATAAAAAATTATCGTCCTTATACTTATCAGAAGAAACTATACTAGATAAACCAAGCCTAAGTGCCATATCAATTTTAAATTTTTCACCAGAACTTAAATATTGATACTGTACTTTGTTTGTGTTTTGATTGATGTATATACCAACTGAAGGCTGAGACGTAATCTCATTCTCGTAGTAGTACAAAGAAACATACAAATTACTATTAGAAAGATTACTTAGTATTTTGTTTACTGAAATTTCTAAGTATGGCAAAGTATTTTCAATGATGTAGACTGTTATATTGGATTCGTTTAATAAATCTTTACAAATTGTAACCATTTTTTCTTTTTTTGAAAATTCTTGAAATTGAATTAGAGTTTTTTCGTATTTTTTGTTTAGTTCATGAATATTTATCATGTCACGTTTATATTCATCTATAGAAGTCCCTAGCAAGTCATTTTTTTGACGAAGACTCTCAATTTTAATCTGAAGTTCATCCAAGCTATCTTTGATATTTTTAAGATCGTGATTTTGGTAAGGAATAGCTTTTACATTTTCTGAATAACCTAGTATATTTGCGTCAATTTCAATAAGCTTTTCTTCAATATTATTAAGTGAAGAAACCATTCTGTTCTTTTCATTAAGTTTTTCATCCATAACTCTTTTTTCGGTTTCAAAATATCGAAACTGATTGATTTTATTTTTTATTAAATCGTGTTCTGGGGCACTGTATGGTATGGTGAAGAGTTTTTTCTTTAAGCTATTTAATTTCTCCCAATGATCCTTTAGGTAATCTTTTGTCTCAATTCTACGTTTGATATCTAATAATTCACGAGAAATTCCCGGTAATTGCTGGTCAACTTCGAGTGCTTCAGAAATTTGGACATGGTAATTGCTTAGCAATTTTTGTAGTTCCATTTCATTTGAAAGAACGTAAAGCATCTCTATGTATTGATCATCTGCTGTTTTATATCTACTTTTCAGATCATTTATTGAATGGTTTGTTTTTTCAATGTCTTCTTTTGTTTTGGATTCTTGAAGTTTTACCTGATAATAGCTTTCGTTTAATTTTCTCATATTTGATTTACATTCTTGAATTTGAATATATTTCTTATTTAACTTGTCTTCAAGGTGAAATTCAGATGATAATATTTTAATATCACTCTTCAAAGAATTTATTACGAGAATAATTCTTTGAAGAGTGGTCATGTTTTTTTGAAGCGTGGCTTGTTTCATATTCATGTCACGTTTATAGTTTAAAAGAATTTCAGATTCTTTTTCTTTTTTTATTGGAGTACCACAAACAGGGCACCTGTTTTCTTGGCTTCGTGGAAGATCAAGAATTTTAATTTTTTCAACAAGGATATGAACCATATTTTCGAATTGTTGATTTTGAATTAAGAGAATTTCTTTTTTCTTAATCTCGTTATCAATTTTATCTTGTAAAAATGTTACTTTTTCTTTATTCTCTTCTATAGTCTGAATATTTTTCTTTACAGATTCATCTTTTTTAATCATACGATCATTTTCAACAACTTGTTCGTACGTTTCACCCTTTTTTTCTCTTATATTTAAAATCTCTTTTTTAAGCATCCCAAATGATTCACTTTTTCTGGCTATTTGAGATTGAATGCTTTCTCTTTCTACTTCTAATTTTTTAACTTGATATTTGACTCTTTGCATTTCTTTAAGCTTGGATTTAACATCTTGAATTTTCAAATTTAGATCAGGTAATTTACTCTTTTTATTGGAAAATTCAATTTCTTTTTGTTCTAGGCCATTACGTTTTTCTTTAAGTAGAATTTCTTCATTTTCTATTATTTTCTGTATTTCTTCAATTTGTTTTTCGATTCTCTGTCTTTGTTCTAAATTTTCATTGTATTTATTGTTTCTATCTACCAAATCAACAAGCTGTTTATATCCATTTTCAATCTCATGCTGCAGTTTAATAGATTTTTGGAGTTCATTAGTTCTGTCTTTGAATTCCTTTTTTTCCTCTCGCCGTTCATTCTGAAAATATCGAAGCTGGCTTATTTTTTCCATGAGAATTTTTTTCTTTTGTAGTCCAGATTCAATTTTTTGAAAAAGTGAATTGTTTGAATCTATTTCTTCTTCAGTTTTACCAATTTCTTTTTTAACAGAAGCTAAAAGATTTACTTCATTTTCTATTATTTTCTGTAACACTTTTTCTTGTTTTAGTTTACTTTTATTTTCAGCAATAAAATTTTCCATAACTGTTTTTTTTACTGAATACGTATGGATATCTTTATCTATTGTTTTTTGCATTGAATCAAACACGTCTAGCCCTAAGAGTTTTTTGAGATGGTAATATCTTTCATATCCATTCTGAAGAATGAATTCTTTATAGTTAAGAATTGTGCTACTTTTTAATTCTGTTAAGAAATATCTATCTGGGGATATGGAGAGTATGGACTGAATCTGAAATTGAGTTTCCTTATCATCTGTTCCAGATAAGTCTTTCCAGTATTTGCCATTTTTTTCTCTAAAAATAATACTGTGATGATTCAGTGTTCTGTTAATTTTTCGAGTAATGTTGTAAAAAGTATCTTTGTATGTGAAAACAAAATCAATTTTTCCTTCAGTTGTTCCAAAATGTAGCAAGTGTTCGTTTGAAACTGTTTCAGTATTTCTACTTATTCCAAAAAGAGAAAAAACAATAGCATCAAATAGTGCACTTTTACCTGCACCGTTATTACCAGTAATTATAAAAGTTCCAGAGTCTTTGAAAGACAGGGTATGAGTGTCTTTGTATGAAAGAAAGTTAGTTACTGAAATGCTAATCGGTATCATTTTTATCTGCTTCCACAAAATAGCTTAAACATTGTTTAATTAACGCTTTCTGCTCTGTTAAATCATTTGTTTTTAGCTGAATATATTTTTCAACAAATTTTTCAAGTGTGTTTGTCTCTTTGAAAGTATCATTGTGCGATTTAGATATTATTTCTATATTATATATATAAAAGCAACTGCTTGAATATTTTTGTTTAATATCTTGTTTCTCTACTTGTAGTTCTGTGTGTATAACAATTCTTGTTATACTCTCTTTAAAGTCATTTAAAAGGAATTCTTCATCAAGTTTTTCGTAAATGTCGTCGATAGTATCTGCGGTTATTCTTATGAGCGTAACTAACCGTTGTGATTTATTGCGGACAAATACGGGTTTTTTAGATTTACTTTTTGTGTCAATAAAAAGAAAACCCTTTTCTACAAGTGAATCGCCGTATTGAATTTCACCAAGTGACCCAGGGTATCCGATATATGTATGAGGGTTGGATACATGTTTTTGAACTAAAGGTATATGATATCCACCAAGTGCGTAATAATTGAAAACAAGATTTTTCAAAATCTCTGGTTTGAATTTCTGTAAATGCGAAAGTAGAAAAAATGGTTTAAAAGATTCCAATAAAAGCTGTGAGCAAAATATTGAATATCCAGAAGGATCTATTTGGTTCGATAAATGAATGATTGATTCTTCAAGACTATGTTTTAAAATTGATGGAGTTGGAATGCAAGCAATTTGTAAGAACGAGTCTCTAATACTAATTTTTTGTACACCAACATCAACGACTGCAGTTACGTTGTCTGGAAACAATTCGCTTAATGTTTTAATAAATGAAGAATGGCGATATGGCTGATCGTACTGGCCTTGTACGAAGATAAATTTAATTTTTTTGTATACAGCTTCTTGGACTTTTTCAATTATTAAATTCTGAAGAAATATACTGGGTTGAGAAGAAAAAAATACATTTCCTGAAACTAATATTAAATCCACTGTATTTGAAATCGCATAATCAATAGTAAAATTTAAGTATTTTATATAGTCATCAATTTGAGAGAAACCAGCAAATGTAGGAACGCTTTTGCCAAAATTTTGTATGCCAATGAAAAAATCTCCAGTATGAATAATTCTCATTTTTCTTTATCTAAGGCACTTTTTTTTATTGGCATATCTGCTGTAAGCTTGTACTCGGATTGGTAATTAGTTTTTACTATGTTAATTCTAACTTTTCTTTTATCGATAGAAAAATATGAACTCATTATATCTGCTAGTTTTTTTTTCAAGTCTCTTTCGCTGTTTTTAGATAACACTTTTCTATCTTCATCAAGAATACTTTTTAGTCGATTTGATAGTTTTGAACTCATTATTCTCTCCTTAAGAAGAATCCTTTTTCATTTTATCCCAAAGTGATTTTGTTTGATTCTTTTTTGTGATTCTGTTCTTTTTCTTGCCAATAATAGTTTCTGCAATTTCTTTTATTTCTGTCGAAATCTGCAGGTTACTTTGATACACAAATGGTATTCCAGAGTTGTTTTGTCTTAAAACTCTTTCATCTTCAGATATTACGCCAATACAAGGTGCGCCAAGAAGTTCAATAATTTCATCTGAAGGAATATAGTACCGTTTTTTCTTTAATTCTTTTCTATAGCGATTAATTATAAGGCTAATTTCTTTTTTAATCCTGTGATTTTCAAGAAGTGCTAGAACTCTATCTGCATCTCTTATAGAAGAGATTTCCGGATTAACAACAACCATGGCTTTTTTTGCGTAGTATATTGACTTATTGAAGCCTTCTTCAATTCCTGCTGGTGAGTCTATAAGTATATAATCAAACATCGTTTCTAAATCTGAAAGAACTGCTCTAAATTTAAAGAGATTAATATCTTTTTTAAAATCACTTTGTGATGCAGCAATTAGAGCGAGTTTATTCTTTGTTCTTGCATCATACACTAAAGCATCCTTTAAAGAGCATAAACCCTTTGTGAGATCAACGATGTTTGCCTTAATCTTTCTTTCTAACCCAACTATCATATCAAGATTTCGTAGCCCTATGTCCATATCTATAATTACAACTTTTTTATGATAGAGAGCAATTGCAGTTCCAATATTGGCTACTAAAGTGGATTTACCAACTCCACCTTTGCCAGAAGTGAATACTATAATATTTGGCATGTTAGTCTTTTGTCATCTTAACTATTTCGGTATTTCCGTCGTTAAAATGAATGTAAGTTGGAACAGGAGTTGTACTAGCGGAAAGATAATTTGAATCTATAGGTTTTTTTGCGACAGTAACATTGACTGCTTTTATCTGCAAACATGCCAAAATAGCTTGTTTGCATGAAGGTTTTGTTGCAAAAGATACATCGCCTTTAATCGTTCCAAAAACATATAAAGAATTACCTGCAATAACTTTACCACCCGTATGAATATCTCCAAAAACCACAATACTCCCCGGTGACTGTACAACAACTCCAGCTCTAACAGTTTTACCAATAATAAGAAATTCATTTTTGTTTGTAAGTGGAGGTGTTTCTATTATTTTTATATCTTCTTGTGAAGGTTCTAGTTCATTTGGAATTGTTTGCTGATTAGTTGTTTCTACTCTATTTTCTTTAAAAGCAAGAACTTCTTTATGAATGAGATAATCAAACATTTTTCTAACCATGCCACATTCATCGACAGAAAGCTCTTGATGAAAACCTGTTACATACAAAGAAACATTTTCTCCAAAAAACGCTCTTTTCTTTTTGTAGATTGAAACTGCTTTTCGTATTACTTTGTCAAAATCAAATTCATCTAAATCAAGTGACATTACAATGCCGTTTGCAAACCCTTTAAAACTAACAACTGTATCTGGAGTTCTTTTTGATGCCAATTAGTTTACCTCCGATTCAAGTTTGTAATAGTATAGTATAAAATTTTTTAAAAATGGAGCTAAATCCCCTGCAAAATTATATGCAGAATTTTCAAACATAATTAATGCAACCATTTCTGGGTTTTCATATGGAAATATTGAAATTATCCATAGATGCTGTATTGTGGAGTTATTAGATTCTGCCATAGCTGTACCGGTTTTTGCTGCAATTGTGACTACATTATTGTTCAACCCAGATGCTGTACCTGGATATAGTGTGGCTTCATGCATTCCCTTTAGTACTGTTTGATAATGTTCAGAGCTAATCTTTGGTGAGTCAACTTCATATTCTTCTGGTTTGCAAATTGAAAAGTATGTCTCATCGTTTGATGTGGCAGCTAAAAAGTGAGGATGGATGGCAATTCCTTTTGAAGCAATTTTACCGTAGAGTTTTGTCATTTGAAGTGGAGTAACTGAAAGATACCCTTGCCCAATTCCAAGATTCATTGAGTCACCTCTATACCATGGTTGACCTTTGAATTTCATTTTCCATTCTGGTGATCCTAAAAAACCATTATCCTCTGAAACTAAATCAACTCTCGTTTTAAGAGATATCCCACCATATATTTTTAAAAATTCTATGAAACTGTCAACTTCAAAGCGATCTGCTAATTTATAGAAAAAAACATCACAAGATATTTTTATGGCTTTGATAATATTTATTGGCCCATGAGCTGATGGATACACCCAACATTTGTATTTGTCTTCCATCCCAGGTATGTTAAGTGCCCCTTCGCAAACAATATTTTCAGTTGGTGTTACAAATTCGTTATTTAACCCAAAAAGAGATATCAAAGGTTTAAATGTTGAACCAGGTGGATATTGTCCCATTGACGGAATATTAAAGAAGGCTCTTTTTTCTATAAGTTGGTTCCATTCTTCTAGTGGCCTTGGACCAGAAAAGAAATTTGGATCAAACCCTGGATTTGATGCACAAGTTAGTAGTTCGCCATTCTTAGCATTCATTAGTATTATGCAGCCCTTATTTTCTCCAAGAATTTGTTCGGCCTCTTTTTGCAATCTGATATCAATTGATAACTTTAAGTTATTACCCTTTACAATCTCTTTTTCGACTGTTTCGTTTTCAACATTGCCAAGAACGTCAACTGTTTGCTTAACTAAACCCATTTCTCCGTGCAAAAAGGACTCATAATATCTTTCCAATCCAACTTGTCCAACTCTTTCATTTGGTTGATACTGTGCCATTTCATCTAGCTGCAAATCATCATTTGTAATTACTCCAGTATATCCCAAAGAGTGGCAAAACGATTCATTGTTCGGATAGTATCTTTTAAAACCCTCTTTTACGAAGATACCTTTTAACTTATATTCATTTTCTTCGACTCGAGTTTTTTCTTCGTAAGAAAGATTGTCTTTAATGAGAATTTCCGCATATGCGAATCCATCCTCAATCTTTGTGATTAAAGTTTTTTGATCAATTCCTATTAAGTCTTCGATTAGTTTCGCCGTATGCGATATTTCAGGAATTTCATTTGGAATTGCATAAAGGTGAAAAGTTGGGACGTCTTCGGCTAGTACTATTCCATTACGATCGTATATTGTACCTCTAGGGCATTCCTGGGTTATGTATCGTATGTAATTGTTTGAAGCTAAACTTATATATCTGTCTTGGTTTAAAACTTGAAGTGAGAATAGCTTTATAGAAAGGTATGCGAATATCACTGCAACAAATGCTACAACTACAATAATTTTAACAGGGTTAATATCGTTTTTTGATTTGGTTCCAACGTAATAGTCATTATTCATAGTATTGGTTTCATTTTACTTTGTATAACATTGAATCGTTTTCGAATAGAATATACACTAGGATATATCACTAGTACAAACAAAATAAGTGTATACAGGAAAGTCAAAGAAACATTAATATTTATATATATTGTTACCATAAGACAAGAAATTGGATACAATACTGTGGCGAAAATCAAGAAAATTGTGTTGTTTTTAATGTTTATTGTGTTCTTAAAAAAGATAAATAATAGAATGGATGTGGTGTAAACTATAACTAATGGAATTATTAGAATTGTCGGGAAAAAGCTTAGTTTAATTAATAAAAGCGGTGTAGACATTAATAGAGAGGTTTCACCAAATATTGACAGGCCACCAATGCAAAAAAATATCGATAGATCAATCCATACTGAAGATGCAAAAACTGATGGGATGAAAAATAGATCTAATAGAACAAAAAGCAATTGTGAAAAAAAAAATACTATATATATCATTTAAGTACCATTACTTCTGAAATAACGTCTGAGTTAATTGTTGTTGCGATTGTGGCATGATAATAAATTGATTCTGTTGGTGTAACTCGCTGAACAGAACCAACAACTAAATCATTTGGCAAAGAAGACAAACTACTAACAACCACTATATCGCCTTCTTTGAAAGCATTATTTATATGGAATTTTATGTAGAGAATATTTTTCTCTGAATCGAAAGATAGAGTTCCTACTTCATTATTACGTATGTTTTTTATGCTTATATTAGATTTATCATCTAAAATTGACATTATTTCAGATTCGTTGTATCCAATTTTTGTAGTTCTACCAATTAACTGAAAATGTTGAATACCGTTAGATTGAAAAATTGGATATACAACTGCCTTATTCTCTTCAATGTTCTGATTAGAACCAGCGTTAATTATAAAGTTATTGGGATTGTCAGGGTTCCTAAATATTATACTGCATGGTAAGTATGTTTCGGGATTATCCTGATAAATTCTTAACATAGATTTCAGTCTTTGGTTTTCTTCCATTATATTTTCGCGAATAGTAATTTCTGCGATAAGCTTTTCATTTTCATTTTTCAGTTCTATGTATTTATGTTGGAGTTCTGGATAGGAAAATAAATTTGTTAAAAATTCACGTAAATTATTCCCAGTTCTGGAAACAAAACCTGAAACAGGAACCACAAATGATCTTGAAGAAGATCGAGAATACTTTGAAAACTTAGAATTATTGTATCTCCAAAAAACACCAGTTCCTAAAAGAAACGCTAAACAGATAACTATTAACAAAAAACGATTAGTTTTTTTTGGAATCATTTAACGATAATATTTAACTTTTAAAAGAAGTGGCATTAATGTTTCTAGGTTTTCTACTATTTTACCAGCACCAAGAGCTACACAAAGAACTGGATTTTCTGCATTAGAAACCAAAATACCAGTACCTTCTGATATGTATCGTGCCATACCACGTATTAATGATCCACCACCAGCTAAAAATATACCTCTATCTATTATATCAGCAGCTAGATCTGGTGGTGTAATCTCTAGGGTTGCTTTAACGGCTTCCATTATGCTGATTAAAACATCATTTAAGGCTATTCTTGTTTCTTCAGAAGTGATTGTAACGGTTCTAGGTAGACCAGTAATTAGGTCTCTACCTTTTATTTCAGCTGAGGTTATGTTGTCGCTTGGGTATGCTGTACCAATTTCAATTTTAATTTCTTCTGCTGTGTATATTCCAACAAGTAGATTGTATTGTCTTTTAAGATATTGGAGTATCGCGTCATTCATTTCATCTCCAGCAATACGTATTGAATTTTTTGAAACAATTCCATTAAGCGATACAACAGCTACTTCACAAGTACCGCCGCCAATATCAACAATCATATTGCCAGTTGGTTCGTTAACAGGTAAAACAGCACCAAGAGCGGCAGCCATAGGTTCTTGTACTAGTCCAACATATTTTGCACCAGCTTGATATCCTGCTTCAACAACAGCACGCATTTCAACTTCAGTTATGCCAGAGGGGATACCGATAACGAGTCTTGGTCTTCCAAGCCCTAAAAAACCTTTTCGCGCTCCAACTTTCTGTAATAAATATTCAATTAATTTTTGAGTAACTTCAAAATTAGCTATAACACCATCTTTTAGTGGACGAATAATTTGTATAGCTTCTGGAACTCTGCCAGCCATGCGTTTTGCGTCATTACCGATTGCTATAATTTCGCCAGTCTCTCTTCTTTGAGCGACAATAGAAGGTTCTCTAAGCATAATTCCTTGACCAGCTATGTATACTAAAGTGTTTGCAGTTCCTAAATCGATGGCAATGTCTTTTCCAAAATGACCAAATATCATGATTTACTCCATTTTTTTATCAAATATATAACAATTATACTACAAATATAATTTTTTCACTGTTAATTTTGCAATCCAACCAGTAATGTATCCTCCAAAAAAACCAGAAGTTATTAGCAATGGTAGATAGTATAGTAAATATTCGATATCCACAAAAAAAAGGACAACAATTAATTGACCGATATTATGAAATATCGCTCCGAAAATACTTATCAATAGAATATTGTCTTTGTTTAACTTGTAGAAAAGAAACATCGCCAATAAGCTAAGAGTAATACCACCAAATGATATAGAGATTGAAACAATATTATTCGAGGGTTCAAAAAAAGCTGAAATGAGACCCCTTGTTATGGCTAGAACGATAGATTCTTTGAATCCTAGAGAGTATATAGAGAATAAAACTACAATGTTAGAAAGTCCAGGTTTAAGTACAAAACCAAAAAATGGAATCGAAACATAATATTCAAGAAAATGTAGAATCAAACCTATAGAAAGAAGCAGAGAAAAAAGAGTTACTTTACGTACGGTCATTGTCTTTGAAAACAATAAAAGTTCCTTCCTGACTAAATAGGAATACAGATGACTGCGCTAAATATTTATTCTTTACAGAATAACATGGGTTTTCTCCGACTAAGAAGAAATATGTTGATAGAAAATCTGACTCTAAACCGCTCCATGTTTTAACCGTAGCAGAAGAAATCAAAGATGAGGCTTCTCCATTTTTTGGATTTACAATGTGTGTATAACGTATTCCATCATTAATGAAATATTGGTGAGAACCTGAAGATGTAGAAATGAAGCCCTTTTCAATATTTAAGCTTTTACGAATTTTCGTGTGTACTCGATTCTCAATTCCTACAGTAATTGGAGAATTTTTGTATACTGACAAATTGCCACCAAAATCAACAGAGAAATCTTGTATGTTTCTTTGAACAAGCATATCAGTGATTTTATCAAGAATATAACCCTTAACTATTCCGCTTAGATTAATTTTCATTTTTTTACTAGGTAAAAAAACTGTTTTAGACGCGTGGTCTAATTCAATCAATTTGTAATTTACCAATTCTAATGAATTATGTAATTCTTTCTTTGATGGAATTCTATAGTTGCCATCATTGAATCCATAACAATCCTGTAATGGACTAAATGTTATGTCAAAAAGACCCTCTGAGTCATCACCAAATTCGATTGCTTTTTCTATTAGAAATAAAGTTTCCTTATCAACTTGTACAGGGACAAATCCTGCGTTTTGATTAATCCTGTAAACATCGGAACCTATGGTGTAAGAATTAACTTTTTTATCGGTTATTTTTACTAAATTTAACACGTCTTTGTATAGTAAATCTGAATAGTCGCTTTTTTTAATATTTAATGTTAAAAAAGTGTCCATAATGAAACTAGTTTTACTTACAAAGCTTAATTTATCTTTGCTAATACTATTAGATTTTGTGCAAGAAATAAGAAATAAAACTAGGCAAAAAAAAACAATTGTCTTGAAGACTTTCATTTTATTTCTTATTTAATTTGTTCAATACTTCATGTATGGAAACAATAGTTATATTCCCTACTCGTTTTGGAAGCTTGTAAGAAGATACGTAGAAATGTTGGTGCTTCTTTTTACATACCACAAAAGCTTTACCTGCTTCCTCAAAAGTGTTGAATGAATCACTCATAGTTGATGCTTTTGCTAAATCGTTTGCGTTTAGTTTGATTTGTTTTACAAGTTTTGCTACATCATTATTTAATTTTTTAGAGCCTGAAGCTGCTATCAAAACATCCTTAAAGTTTGTTAACAAACCTTCAATGTACAAGCGATTTGCAGATCCAGGATCTACTACAATTGTCTTTTCGAAAAGTTCATTAGAAGCAGAAGCTTTTGAGTTGTTTTTAAAAGCCTCTTCAATAAGGTTGTTGTTAACATCTTCTTTGCTGATGTTATTAGAACCAGTCTTAAGTGACTCAATAAGACGACTCTTTTCTTTAACAATTGGCGAAACCTCTGGCGGAGTGAAAAATTCCTTTTTTAATGTTTCGCTTTTCTTAATCTTTGTTTCTGGTTTCTCAATTTTGGTAGCTTCGTGTTTTTCCTTATGTACTCTGAATTCTTTTAAAAGTGACTCTTGATTAGCATTTAACGTTGGTAGTTCTTCGTCAATATTAATTTTATTAATGGTGGGAACAATAATACTAAATTTCTTATTTTTCCTCTTTTTTTCTAATGGAGCAGCCTTTATATTATTCTTTTCATCAATCTCTTCATTGTGTGTCGAAGAATCAGAGCTATCCATCCATTCTGTACGAATAGATGGATCAATTCTCATTTTCCTCTTTTTTTTATTATATTCTGATGGAGTTTCTGTGTTTTTTGGTTTAACTACTTCATGAAGAGTCTCTACGTTATGGATAACTTTTTCTTTTTGATGTTCCATGTTACTTGAAGTTTCTTTTATTGGTTTCTGGTCTTCACTATGTTTCAACTTAACTACAGATGTTTTTTCATTGATAGGTATTTCTGGTTTTACAGTCTTCTCGTGAATTAGTTTTGGAGGTTCATCTTCCTTGTTTTTTAAAAGAATTACTAAAAGAAGAATCAGTAGAAGAAGTAGGATAAAACCAAAAAATATTGTAAATGGCCAGGAGTTTTTGTTTCTTGTATTTGATAAGAAAAATTTCCATTTTAATGGGTTAGAAAAGGTTTTCAGGGAAATGGAATTGGATGAGTTGTTAACGAAAATTCCACCATTTTTTGATGGTGTGTTTGAAAATGCATATGTAATACTGTTTTTAACTGGTGGAACAAAATAAAACATTCCTTTTGATGTATAGTTGTGTAACTGTAAACAGAGAATTGTTTCATCTGAGTTAATAATAATTTTTTCTAATGGATTAACCGATAAGTAGTCATATATCGAATACTGTGACAATTCAATATCTTGAGAATCCTCTTCATTTGTAGTTTCTATCGAAATATTTGTATAAGTATTTTGAATGTAAAATTCGAGAAGGTTTTTTTGATCTTTCGAAAATTCTTTTGAAATTCTTGATGATATGGCAATAAAACTTGAATCGTAAAAAGAACCGTGGTTGCCTGGTATAAACTCACCACCGAAGTTATTACCAGAAGAATATGTTACAACAAAAAAAGGTTTATCTGATGTGGCTGTGAAATACTGATATTCTGGTAGAGATGGCGAAAAATTCTCTATAATGGAAATAACTTCTGTATCTCCTTTTGTGTTTAAATTGAAGCTTTTTTTTGTTTCATCAAATTGAAGCTTAATATTCACATCATCAAATGGAGAGTAAAACAGTAAATCACCAAAAGAAAAACCATTTACTTCATTACTATTCCCAATGACGTAAGAGTAATTTTCGTTGTCTAGAAAACCGAATTGAGCAGTTACATTAGAGGTAGAGACTAATGAATATGTAGCAGGTGGTAAATCATCTATAAAAATACCATTTTCTGGTTGAATGATGAATTCTTTAACGGTACTTTGATTTTCATCTAATATTTTTACTTTTGTATCTTTTTTGTAAGTAGAAACCCACAAGTGAGATGGACTAAAGAAAAAAAGATGATTACCATAGAGAGTTGTTGTATCACTGTCACCAGATTCCTTTTGTTTTATGGGATCATCTGAAAGTGAACTTTCAAAAACAAAACACTGTTTTGAGGATTTTAAAATGATATTTTGTGGATTAGATGATCTGTATACGTAGGATTTACCTTTATTTAGAGAAAATTCTTCTAGAATCTTCTCCTTATTTGAAAGAATCTGTATTGAATTGTCATGTTCACACGATACTATGTAAGCCTTTTCAAAATTCACAAAATGAAATTCTGTTCCAGGATCAGTGCTAGGTGGAACAAAATTTATATCGGTCTTTTTCTGTTCTTCTATTCTAAATGTTTTTTCTTCGTTTGCGTTTAGACCTGAAGATAAGTACAACCAATTTGATCTGTTAGTTGTAATAATGCAGCTGTCTACTTGTGATGTTGTACCTCCTTCTTGGTTCAGTTTGTAGCTACCGTTTGGAGGATCTTTTAATTTAATTCTAACCAAGCCTCTCGAAAATACTGTACCACTATCATTCTCTATTGTTAGATATGATGGTGAGACAGCGGAGCTTGGTAAAGCAAAAACAAAACAAAAAATGTACATAAATACAAGACCGAACTGAAGCACTGATCTAGTTTTTTGTCTTTTATTATTCATCTTTCTCCGATAATGCAAGTCTAAGTGATAAAGCGTTAACTGGACACACAGTAATACAGATACCACAAAGATCACATTTATCAATATCTATAACAGGAATATTGTCTTTAAATACTATTGCCTTTTGTGGACATTTTTTAATACATATCCCACATGATATACAACCAACCTTGCATGCTTTTCTCACCATTGAACCAGTATCTGAATTGCTACAAAGAGTTAGAACACGTTTTGTGTAAGTAAATAGTTTAATAATATTTCTTGGGCAAGCTTCTACACATTGACCACAACCAGTACAAAGATTGTTATCAACAATCGGCAACCCCTTTTCACCAATATGAATCGCATCAAAAGTACAAGCTTCTACACAATCACCAAATCCTACACAACCATAGCGACATACGCGATCATATAGTCTTAGTTGATTTGCCATTTTACATGAAGAAGCACCTTTAGAAATTGCATTTTTTACAGATTCTTCTTTTCCACCCTTGCAAAGGACAACTGCTACATTTCTAGAAATATTACCACTGGTTGATGTGCCCATTATAGATGCTATTTTATCTGCTGTGTCTTGTCCACCAGCTATGCAACCAGAGCAAGTTGCTTTTCCTTGTACAACGGCTTCAGCATAAACTGTGCAACCAGAGTAACCACATGCACCACAATTAGCACCAGGTAAAACTTCTTTAATTTCTTCTACTTTTGGATCCTCTTTTACATGGAATACTTTAGAAAATACACCAAGCATTAATCCAAAAAGAAGCCCTAAACAAAGAAGTACAACAACGGAATAGATAATAATTTGTATTGACATATTAGCCACCTAATCCTTGTAATCCCATAAAGGCTATTGCGATAAATGAAGCAGCTATAAATACTATAGGAGCACCTTTAAAGAACTCTGGTAGTTTTGAGTCTCTTAGTCGAATTCGAATAGATGTCATTAATATCATTGCTAGGGTAAAACCAATAGATGAACCAAAGGCAAAAAATACTGTTTCAAGTAGAGTATATCCATTTTGAATGTTAAGAAGTGTTACTCCCATAATCATACAGTTTGTTGTAATGAGTGGAAGATATATACCCATAACCTTATATAAATTTGGAATCATCTTTTTTAAGTAAATTTCTACAAGTTGAACAAAAACAGCAATAGTAACAATGAATGAAATGGTTTGTAAGTATTCAACTCCTAGTGGTATTAAAATAAGATAATAAACTAGGTAACTTACAACAGAAGCCATGACTGTTACAAAAGTA
Organism: Caldisericia bacterium; assembly: GCA_023146045.1. Classification (GTDB taxonomy): domain Bacteria; phylum Caldisericota; class Caldisericia; order UBA6126; family UBA6126; genus JAGLCW01. The sequence goes on along the minus strand of JAGLCW010000022.1, from coordinate 33,487 downwards.
ACCGCGCCACCCATACCAATGGAAGATTCCATATCGTTTGTTAATCCAAAAAATGGACATAATCCCAGGAATCTCATAAAAATAAAGTTTTGCGAAAAGATTGTTTGAATTAATATGTTAATAAGATTCATCGACTACACACTTTTTTATTATATTTCTTCATGAAAGCATTTAATGCACCAATTTCAATACCAATAACAAGGAATGCTCCAGGTGGTAAAATAAACATTAGGGCAGGCTGAAATGAACTTCCAAAAAGCTGAATTCCTAATATTGATCCGCTACCGAGAATTTCTCGAACTACTGCTATCAAAACAATCGCAATACCATATCCTAAACTAATACCAAGTCCATCAAGTATAGACTCAACAACTGGTCGTTTTGATGCAAAAGACTCAATGCGACCAATAATTATACAGTTCACAACGATTAGTGGAATAAAAATTCCTAATGATTTGTTTAATGCTGGAAGGTATGCCTGAAGTAAAAATTGAAGTATTGTCACAAAACTAGCGATAATTACAATAAAAATAGGAATACGTAGTGTTTTTGGTATCCAATTTCGGATCAATGAAATTGTTAACTCAGAAAGGACAATTACAAATGTAAAAGCTAGCGTCATACCCAATGCATTTATAACAGATACTGAAACTGCTAAAACAGAACATAACCCAAGCATTAGAATAAATACTGGATTCTCAATAAACAATCCTTTAGTGAATATTTTTAGTAAATTATTTTTCATCTGTCATCTCCTGATGATGTTCGAGCAGGAAATCTACTGATTTTTTAATACCATTTGTTAATGCCTTAGATGTTATTGTAGAAGCCGTAATGGGAGTAACATCTTGTTTTACAATAAAAGAGTCTGTAACATTTTTCTTAGAAAACTGATCCAAAAAGGACGATTTGTATACATTTGCACCTAATCCTGGTGTTTCTGTTTGTTCTATTATGGAAACGGCCTCTATTGTTTTGTCTGGATTGATTCCATAAACAAACATGATTAGACCTCCATAACCTTGACTTGATGCTTTTACAACGAACCCGATTAATGAGCTATTGGAATCATTTGCCATATAAAGGGAATCTATTAATACACCACTTTCAACTTCAATAGAGCAGAATAGTTCATCGTTATTTTCATTTGTAACTACCGAAAAACTACTAGCATTTGGATATACACTTTTCATACTTCGTTCAGTAGATAATCTTTGTTGCTCTTGAATTTTTGGAAGTGTAACTGAATAAGTTACACTTAGTGCAAGTGCTGCGACTATGCAATATATAGAAAGAATTATCCCAAGTTTAACTATTTGTTTAGTTGGATTTGTTTTCATTATTTAGCTCCATCAACGATGTAACCGACAGGTTTTTTTATTTTTCTGTCAAGTATTGGTGTTACAACATTCATCAGGAGAATTGCAAACGTAGTGCCTTCTGGCATATTTGCAAAAACTCTAATTAATACGTTTAGAAGACCACATCCGAAACCATAAATAAGTTGATTTTTTGGAAGCATTGGTGACGTTACATAGTCTGTTGCCATAAAAAATGCACCAAACATAACACCACCGCTAAGTATAGAAAATACAGGATCCATTCCAAATAGCCACGAAAGTAAGAATACTGTACCTAAGTAAGATACAGGAATTTGCCATTTAATCGTTTTGGTTAAAAGGAGAACAACCAATCCAAGAAGTAATCCTGGAATAAAAACCTCTCCTATGCTGCCACCCCTGATACCAAGAAACATTGACTTATACATTGCTGGAACGTTTCCTTGGAAAAATGCTAAAACTGATTTCATACCACCGTTTTCAGCATATAGTGCAAGTGGAGTTGATGATGTAACCATAGAAAAAGGTTTCATCCATGAAGTCATATATACCGGGAATGATAGAACCATAAAAGCTCTACCAATTAACGCAGGATTAAAAGGATTTTGGCCTAAACCACCAAAAACTTGTTTTGAGAAAATTGCAAAAATAGTACCGACAACTGGAAGCCAGATAGGTATGCCTGGTGGACAAGTAAGGGCAAGGAGAAAACCTGTCAAGGCTGCACTTCCGTCAAACCAAGTTAAAGGCATTTTTAACATTTTTTGTAAAAGACCTTCGCTAAGAATTGCAGAAACGATTGAAACAAGAATTACTGGAAGAGTATTCTTCCACCCAAATATAAAAATACCGCCCATGGCGGCAGGCAAAAGAGATATACTAACTGTATTCATTAAGAATACAGTGTTCACCTTATTTCGAATATGAGGTGAAGCAGTAATTACATAACGACTCATGATTTTCTCCTTAAGCGAATAACTTCACTTTTGCTAGTTCTTATATAATTTAGAACAGGAATTCTTGAAGGGCAGTTATATGTGCAAAGTCCACATTCAATGCAGGATGTCGAAAAATATCTTTCTGTTTCTTGATATTTTTTATTTTTTGTAAGTTCAACAATACGGTATGGCATAAGACCCATGGGACAATTTTCAATACATCTACCACAGCGAATACAACTCCCCTCATTCAGATCTTCCAACTCGCTAAGAAATATTATTCCAGATGTGCCTTTTAATACTGGAACATCTTGAGATCTTTGATTGATACCCATCATTGGTCCACCAAAAACAAGTTCCTTTGGTTCTTTTACAAATCCACCGCAGTATCCGACAACATCAGAAAGCAGCGTTCCTAGTCGAACCCTAATATTTTTCGGTTCTTTTAAACAATCACCAGTTGCTGTTAGAACCCTGTCTATCATTGGAGTACCCATTCTTACAGCGTGAGAAATGGCTTTTAATGTAGCAACATTTTGAACAATACATCCAACTTCAAAAGGTAGTTTACCTATAGGAACAATTCTACCAGTAAGGGCTTGAATCAAATTTTTCTCGGCTCCTTGTGGATATTTCTTTTCTAAAGGAATAGCTTGAATATTTACTGTAGTTTTATGCTTTTGAACATATTGGTTTATTGCTTCAACGGCATCCATTTTATTGTTTTCGACACCAATAAGGACTCGATCAAAAGGGATTACAGAACTTACAATGTTTATCCCATCAATAATCTCATCAGTTTTTTCTAGCATGATTCTATGATCGCAGGTTAGATATGGTTCACACTCTGCACCATTTATAACAAGAGTATCCACTTTAACATTACTCGGAGGCTGCAGTTTAATATGTGTAGGAAATTGTGCTCCACCCATTCCTACAATACCAGAATCCTGTATTATTTTTGCGAGTTCTTTTTGTGTTAATGTTGTAATATTTGGCTGTTTTATTTCTTCACACCATTCGTCTTTAAAGTCATTTTCAATATGTATTGCCATTGAAAGACCTTCTATTGAATGTGGATACTCTTTAATATCTTTTACAACACCAGAAACAGAAGAATGTATGTTTGTAGAAAAATTGCCTTTTGCCTTTGCAATTACTTGACCAATCTTCACTATGTCATTTTTTTTAACTATAGCTTCAGACGGCACACCAATATGTTGGGTTAATGGAAATAAAAGATCCTTTCCTGGCTTCATATCCTCAATGGGTAGATTCTTGGTTAGATCTTTGTGGTCTGGTATATGCATGCCACCAGGTGAGAATGTTTTACTCTTCATCTATTGCATCCTTTTTATCCAATCTTGTTTCACAATATGGACACGCGGTCCAGTCAACATCAACAAGGTGTTTACAATTTGGACACACTTTCCTTAGATGTGTAAAACAATTTGGGCAAATTTTGTAATCTTTATCAATAGGTAAACCACAAACAGGGCAAACATTACCGCTTTTACTCAATTCATACTCGTAATATCTTTTTGTTAAATCTCTAATTCTTCCTTCGGTTTCTAGAAGTCTTTCTTCTTCTAGAGTGTATTCAGGTCTAATAACCATATATAGAACCCAAACAGCTAAAGATGAAAGCATTAGATACATGCTTCCTGTGGTAAGTATTTTACTGATAATGAATGGTCCAAAAGAAATAGTTATGGCCGCAATTGGCATTATCCATTTGTTTCTATATCTTCTTGAAGAATCAATGATGATCCAAAACGTAATAACTAAAGCAAGAATAAAAACAGAAAACTCAAAATAGATTGCATTTTTTACAAAAAATTCATTTGACATAAAACACCTCCAAGTGATTTAACTTAAAAGATATGTTCTGTAATAGCCAGCAAGAATGATTGAGCCAGTTAACATAAATTGGTTGTTATTATTCTTGAAAACAAATTCAGGATTATTATTTATATCAATAAAATAAGAAGCTCCAGAAAAATTTAGATCATTTAATATGCTTAACAAAACCTCTGGATTAAATGACCCAATACCAGGTATTTCTGTAAAGAAAAATTCTGATGCTATGTTTGATAATATTGATAAAATTTCTTTTACGTTTTTATTTTTCTTTGAACCGTATATGATTGGTACTTTTTTAGATTTGTAAAATTCCTTAAATGTCTGTACTGTGAACATTGCGGACTTAACAGTGTGTGCTCCATCAAGTATGAACTGTTTGTTATTCTTGATGATTGATTCAAATCTGCATGGTATAGAAACTTTTTTTAAGCCCTCTCTAATACACTTATCAGAAATGATAAAGCCTTCTTTGTTTAGTAGTTCTGAAGCGATTACTGAAACAGCAGCGTTGTTAACTTGATGTGCACCTCTGGGATTTACAATAACATTTTTGTAAAGCTTTCCAGATAAACTACTATTTAGAGTGAAACTTTCTACACCAGAATTAAAATCGGCATTACGCTTCGTAATTGCAAGCTGCTCTAATGAGTAAAATTTGCTACTCTTTTTTATGGCAATTTCTTGAATAGCACCTGCAGCACCTAGTTCTTGATTTGACATCAAAACTGGTGTTTTTGATCTAATGATACCAGCTTTTTCAGTTGCAATTTTAGCTATTGTATCACCAAGTTGGCGAGTGTGTTCTAATTCAATTGGTGTTATTATGCTAAGAGTAGAATTATCAATAGCGTTTGTTGGATCCAGTCTACCACCAAGACCAGTTTCTATAACCGCTACTTCAATTGAACTATTGGTGAAAATCATAGTTGCAAGGATGGTCATTATCTCAAAAAATGTTAAACCACTTAAAATTTTGCTTCTAAGTTTATCTTTTAGAGTTTTGTAAGCATTGTTAAATGTTAAAGAATCAATTGGCGATGAATTTATTGTTATGCGCTCTTTAATATCTGTAACATGTGGAGATATAAACAAACCTGTGTTATACCCTGAACACTCAAGTATTTTAGCCAACATCATGGCAGTTGATCCTTTACCTTTAGATCCAGCTATATGGATCCATGGATAATGTGGTGAATTTAAGCCAAGCAGAAATAGAACCTCTCTGGTTCTTTCAAGTCCAACTTTCTCATTGAACCTAGGGAGATTAATTATTTCTTTTTCTGCTGTCATTTTAATTGGCTGAAAGTACTTTTATTCTATCAAGAATAAACTCTTTTTTAGTTTCAATTTCTTTTTGTTCTGATTTTACTTCTTCGATTAGTTCGCTTGGGGCATGATCAATAAAATTTGGATTAGAGAGTTTGATTTCAAGTTTTTGCAATTCTTTGTCTAGTTTTTCAATTTTTTTATTTTTATTGATGACCTCATTTTTAATGTCAATTAAATGTTTTGGAAACATTATAGTTACTTTGCTATTTACCGGATTTGCTATGAAGTGAGGCGATTCTTTCTTTACAAATTTTGCACTTTCAATTCTTGCTAAAGAAACAATACTTTCAAGATTACTCTGAAATTCTAGTATTAAGGCTTCATCTAGAACAAGTATTTCTATATCAATACCATCCGGTTTACCAAGTTGGAATTCGCTTTTTATATTTCTAATTTCTCTGATGGTATCTTGAATTTGAGGAACTATTGACGTAGCTTGATAGTTCTGGGATTCTGTAAGCTGTATAAAAGTTGGCCAGGATTTGTACATTATTGATTCTTCAGAATTTTCTTCAAGTTGTAGCCATAGAGCTTCTGTTACGAAAGGAATTATTGGGTGCATTAGTTTCAAAGAAAGAGCAAAAATTTTTCTTAGAACAAATTTGTTTGAAGTAGTTTTAGAAGATTCGAGATACCAGTCACAGAAGTCGTGCCAGAAAAAGGAATAGATTGCTCCAGATGCTTCGTTGAAGCTGTAGTTCTCGATGCTTTCTTCTACACACTTAACAACGTTATTGAATTTACTAATTATCCAGCAATCCCATATTGACAATCGAGTATCAATTTCATTTTTGTAGTTGATATCTTTTGTATTTTCCATGACGAAGTTACCAGCATTCCAAATTTTGTTAATGAAATTTCTCGATGCTTTGTTTTTCTTTAAATCAAACTTTATATCTTGACCAGAAGAACTTGAGTAAGAAGTTACCGTATATCTTAATGAATCGGCTCCATGCTCCTTGATTAATGATGAAGGATCAATAGCATTTGAAGAAGATTTACTCATTTTTTTACCAGATTTGTCTAGTATTAAACCATGAAAGTAAACGTTCTCGAAAGGAATCGCATTAAGAAAATAGAGTGACGAGAAAATCATCCTTGAAACCCAGAAGAATATTATATCAAAACCAACGACCATAAGTGAAGTTGGGTAGTACATTTGCAAAGTATCTGATTCATTTGGCCAACCCATGCAGGCAAATGGCCATAAAGCAGATCCAAACCATGTGTCTAAAACATCTTCTTCTTGATGAAGGTTTTTCGAATAGCACTCTGGGCAATTCTTTGGTTCGATTTCAGATACGATAATTTCACCGCAATCTTTGCAGTACCAAACTGGAATTCTAATACCCCACCATATTTGTCTTGAAATGCACCAATCATAAATATCAGTCATCCAATCTTTATAAACTTTAAACCACCGCTTCGGAATAAAATTAATATCTCCGTTTTCGACTGTTTCAAGACCCTTTTGAGCAATAGTTTTTGTTTTTAAATACCACTGATCAGAAATAACAGGTTCAAGAATGTGTTTGCATCTTTCACAATGACCAACAGAATGAACAAATGGTTCCTCTTTTATGAAGTTACCACTTTCGATTAAATCTTCTTTAATGGCTTTACGGGCGTCTTTTAGTGTCATATCAGAATACTTACCGCATTCTTTGTTCATCGTAAGTCCATCGCTAATAACAGAAATAAAATCAAGATTATGTTTTTTACCTAGGTTAAAATCGTTAGGATCATGACTCGGAGTAATTTTTAATGCTCCAGTACCAAAATCTATCTCTACATATTCGTCCGTGATAATTGGTATCTTCCTTCCGATCAATGGTAAAATTAAATTCTTACCATGGTATTTTTTGTAGCGTTTATCATCAGGATGTACCGCTACGGCGGTATCGCCAAGCATTGTTTCAGCTCTAGTTGTTGCAATTACTATATATTCGTCAGAATTCTCGACAAAATACTTAATATATACAAGTTCACCCTTAACGTTTTTGTGCTCTACTTCAATATCAGAAAGTGCAGTTTTACACCTTGGACAATACTGGATCATACGTTTTCCACGGTAAATAAGTCCATCGTTGTAATATGTTACGAAAGCTTTGATTACTGCCTTTTCATATTCTTCATCTTTAGTAAACCTCAATTTTGACCAATCTGCAGAGGTTCCGATAAGTTTCATTTGTTCAATAATTTTACTACCGTATGTTTTTTTCCATTCCCATATCTTTTCAATAAATGCTTCTCGACCAATATCTTGTTTTTTTATTCCTTCTTTTTTAAGCATTTGTTCTACTTTATTGTCTGTAGCAAGTCCAGCTTGGTCTGTTCCCGGAAACCAGCAAACATTGAAGCCTTTCATTCTTTTATATCTACAAACAATATCTGGTAGTGTAAGGTCTAGTGCATGACCTAAGTGAAGAACACCAGTAATATTTGGTGGCGGCATAGTAATTGAGAAAACTTCTTTTTGGGTATCACTTTCTAAAGATTCAAATAAATGGTTATCCTCCCAAAAATTGTAAATCTGTGGCTCGATCTCACTTGCTGGGTAAGGTCCCTTTTTAAAAGTAAACACATTAGCTTCCTGTGATGATGGTGTGATGAATGTGATTTGCTGCAACTGCACCATCATTCATGGCTGTAATAATTTGACGCAATTCTTTAGAGCTTACGTCGCCAACTGCATATAGACCGCTTGTCCTTGTCTCTTTTTGAGAATTAGTTAATATGAAATCTTGACTATCGAGATCAACCAAACCTTCGCAAAGAGATGCATCTGGTATGTAACCGGTGAATTTAAAAATACCATCAACTGTTAATGTGTGCTCTTTGTCTGTTTTCAGATCTCTATATGCAAACGTGTTGACAACCTCATTGCCTTTAATTGCTACAGGAATGCATGAATAGTGTATTTGAATTTTTGGGTTATTTTTTATTTTTTCTGCTAATGAAGAAAATCCTCTAAAGGAATCTCTTCTGTGAAATAAATGAATTTTACTAGCATAGGTAGATAAGTACATTGTTTCAGTTAATGAAGTATCTCCTCCGCCTATCACGGCGATGGTTTTATTCTTGAAAAATGGAGCATCACAAGTTGCACAAGTGCTAAGACCTTTCCCCATAAATTCAGCTTCGCCAGGTATAGAAAGAAGTCTATCTTTAGTACCAACAGCGAATATTACAAAATCAGCTGTTAGAACTTCATTATTTTCCAGCAATACTGAAAAACCTTCTTTGTTTTTTGTTATGGACTTACATGTTTGGTAAACCAAAGGTATATTTAGGTCTGTAACTTGTTTTTGGAGCATTGATGCAAGGTCAAATCCTCCTATACCTTCAGGAAAACCAAGGTAGTTTTCAATTTTGTGAGGTATGATTACTTGACCACCAAGCATCATGTTTTGTTCCACCATTGTTACGTCACGTGAAAAACGTTTTAAATAAACTGCAGCAGAAATACCTGCTGGACCACCACCAATGACAACTGTAATTTTTTTCATGGTTTAACTCCTTAGAATGAAGACGACGTACAAATAGAAAAATTAGCTTCGTTCTCAGTTTTGTTAATAAGAAAGATACCTTCGTAATGTGTTGTGTCTGTCTGAATATATCCACGGTAATACTCATTTGATAATTCTGTATTTTCTGTTTCAAAACTTTCAAGAAAAGGAACTTTACCAGTTAAACTAATTGTTGAAATTTCAAAAAGTGAATTCAATGCTTCGTGTTCAAACGTGTTTAAAAATTTTGTACTAATAAGGTCTGATAATCCTGAAATGCCTTTCTCTGGAAGCCTAAATTGATTCAACGTACCATAAATATTTATTTTTTTGTTGTTTAACAAATGTTGAAAGATTACTTGCTGTTTTGCAAGAGCTTCAGGTTTTTTATTCAATCCACAACCTGTAAAAGAAGTGACAAAAATAATAAACAAGAGAGCTAGAATGGAAAAATATTTTATTCGATTCACTTTTAGTCCTTGCTAATAATTATTGGACTATGGAAATTAATACCATCAATTTCAATAAAGATTTCTTCAACATTAAGAGGTATTAACCCAAGATATCTTAAAGAGTTTGTTTCTTTTTTCTTAAGGTATTCCGGATATTCACAAGTCATAAGAGAGTCTGATAAAAATACATCAAAATTATAGATCTTCCCACTGCTGTCTTTAAAAAACATTTTTACATCAGTAAGAAGAATCTTTTTTGAATTCATATTTGTTAAAGAAAAATCAGCCATACAAAGCTGGAGTGTTTCATCTGTAGGACTTAAAACTCCTGTGTATCTGTCAACCATATATGTAGCATTCGAAGTTTCAGGTATATCTTCTACGTTTTCAGGTTTTTCAATGATGAATGCAGTTTTATTATTCGGTTTGTCGATAATTAAATCGAGAGTATTTCCATCTCGTGTTATTTTAACAATTTTCATAGGATTTCCTTCTTTGTTTAAATAACTAAAAGGGAACTGTCTTACATTCTCAATATTAGTTGGTATTTTAATATATGGAGCTGCAGTGACGCTTTGAAAAACAACATCTATTCCATTTTCACCATGTACTAGTTCAGATGAATGATATGTTTCGGTTAAATTGCTGGTTTCTGGTTTTTTGCAACCAGCAATAGAGCAAGAAACAATCAATACGACAAAACAACATACAAAATATTTGCTTTTCATAGTTACCTCATTGCTAAAAAATATAAAACTAGCCTATTTTATTCTTATTCTTCTTCTTTTTCAATATCTTCTTTTTCTGGAATATTTGAAACTTCCTTTTCAGAATCAACAGAAGTTTGTTTAATTTTATTTGCAGTAGAGTTTTCTGCTTCTTGCATAAAATCTTTCCCTTTTTTTATCATCTCATCAGTTTCAATTTTAATTTTTTTGGAAATTGTTTTAATACTGTTTTGTAATTCGTCGGTTGAATCAAGAATTTTTCTCCTTGTTTCTTCTCCGGTGCTTGGAGCCAAAACAATGCCAGCTAATACTCCCATTGCAATCCCCAAGAACAAACCTAACCCAAAACGATTTTCATTGTTTTTCAATTTAGCTTCCTCCGTTTGTTTTTTTAAACATTTGCGCGAATTTTAAAGCAATAGTGCCAAATGATATTACTTTAGTTGTAACATCAACCCATTTTTTTGTCTCGGAAACGTTATTAGATTCGGCATTGATCCTTTTGTTAAAGTTTTCAATAGCTGCAGAAGTTTTATTTCCGATGTCGTTGGTTTTTTCGTCAATTGTACTAACAAGCGAATCGATACTTTCGGTAAGTTGAGATATTTTTTTCATAAACACGCTGCCAGCAATTAAGAAAATTATTAACTTGATAAAAATAGCTAATCCAATAACAATAATAGAAATTGCTACTGCCCAAACGATTGGTAAAGGTAATTCCATAAATGACACCCTCTTTCTTTTAAGCTTATTATATTAAAATAATTAAAAGTTATAAATAATTGTTAGAGATTTATCTTACAAAAATGTTACAAGTTGTAAAACTATAATTTTGACAAATATCCTACTATGACGACTGTGTTACCTTTTAGTATCTAAATTAATGGACACTTTTTAAAATGATAACCTTGATTGTGTCTGGATTAAACATAGAATTAATAAAAAATTTCGTTTGATCCGGAGGTATACGTGTGAATATAACTAAGCGTATTTTTGTTGTTACGCTAACTTTGGTTATGGCTTTAAGTGCTTTTATGGTGAATGTGTCCAAAACAAAAGCTTTGGATATTTTTCCATTTGTTGTACTTGCCACTGGTAATGTTAGAGGACAACTTGTTCCCTTCAAATATGGCCCAAGCATTAATGAAGGTGGACTAACAAAGGCAGCAACTGTTATTGATCAAATTCGCAGAGAAACTGGTAACCGTGAAGGTTATTCCATGCTTATTGATGCAGGTAATACATTGTTCGGTTCCGATCTTGCAACTTATTACACACAAAAGCCAATAGCTGGAAAAGCTCATCCTGTTGTATCTGTAATGAACAACTTGAAATATGATGTTGCTGGATATACGTCATTGGATTTTTCTATGCCTCAACAAATCAGAGATGCTAGAAAAAGAGAAAGTGATTTCACGTGGGTTTGTACAAATGCATACAAAAGTGGAAGCTTATATGCTTCAGATCATAGAATGCTTGTATATGATGTGCCAAATTCAGCACATGTTTTAAAAATTGCTGTTATTTCACTTCCTGATCCATCAAGAATAAATGCTATACCTAGCGAAAACATAAGTGGTATAGAGTTTTACGATCCTGTAGAAGAAGTAATCCGTTCAAGTGATGTTTTAAAAGAAATCGAAAGAGCAGACTTTATTATTTTGCTCACTGACTTGAAATGGGAAACAGATCCAGAAAAAAGAGAAAAGTCATTTTTAAATGAAATATTACATAGATCAAGAATAGACGTTTGTATATCTGCAGCTGATGATCCAATATCTGGCGAGCAAATACTATATTCCGATACTGATGAATTTCCAGAACACGATGTTCTGATTTCTTCACCAGGACGTTATGCTCTTGGTGTATCACGTATTGAATTAATGCTTGAAAAGTGTAAATGTCCTGTAAAACCTTATGAAGTTATGAAAAAAGAGAATGGTAATAGACTTATAACAGGAAAAGTCGTAAAAATTGGACAAGCAATCTCAGAAGATATAGAAATAAAAAAACTTGTAGAAACATATCAAAAGAGTGCAGATAACACATTTAACGAATTAGTCGGTACAGCTACTAAGACATTTACTTTTTCTGGTAGTACTTACCATCCAACTAGTTTATCAAATTTATTGCTAGATACACTAACAAAGGTATCAAACACTCCGCTTGCAATGGCACAACCTTCAGAACTTCTACATAATCTAAACAAAGGACCACTAACTTATGGTGATGTTTATAGTCTTTTAGCAAGCGAAGATACTATTTATACAGTGGCACTTACTGGGCAGAAAATTAAAGATGTTTTAGAAGATACTGGTAATAGTTTAGCATTTGGTATTGAAAGTGCTGGAATTAGTACAAAAGGCTTTTCGTTTAAACTTGATTTGAAAAAACCAGACAAACAAAAAGTATTAAATCTAAAAGTTCTTGGGCAACAAATTGATTTAGCAAAATCTTATGATGTTGCTGTAACTGCAGCATTAGTAGCTGGTTCAGGTAGACCAGACTCTCTTGCAAATGTTTCAATTAAGAAAAATTCCAGAAAAACTGTTAGAAAAGCATTGATAGATTACTTATACGATATACCTGATAATAAAATTTCACCAATGACATCTGGAGAATGGTATACAGTGCCAGATTATTTAGATCATTGGGCGAGTGAACCTATAAGTTTCTTGGTAGAAAAAAAGGTGCTTAAAGGCTACACCGACGGTAGTTTTAAACCAAATAACCTGATTACAAGAGCGGAGTATACAACTGTTGTAATGAATGGTTACTCAATACCACAACTAAAACCAGGAACCCCAAGTTTTAAAGATGTTAAAAAAACTGATTGGTATTATGGAATTGTCGAAGGTGCGCTAGCAAAAAAAATGATTCCATTCGCAGATACTAATATATTTATGCCAAATAAACCAATCACTCGTGAAGAAGCAATGATAGAACTCACCATAGCATACACTAACAACCCAGACAAACCCACAAACTCTTCAGATTCTTTAGCAAACTTTAAATCAAAAGTAAAGGATTGGGAAAATATTTCCGAGCTAGCGTTCCCATACATGGTATATGCATACGACAACGGATTACTAACAGGATACTCTGATGGAACGATCAGACCAAAAAAATCAATCTCACGTGCAGAAACTGCAACTATTGTATTTAGAGCACATTATCCAGTAGTAATGATTGGATCAACTGGAAATGTGGCCAATTTAATTCACTCTCTTTATAGAGATCCTATGGAAGATAGACCAATAGGTGGTTTTGCTTCTATAGCATCATATATCAGTAACCTCGAAAAACGTAATACTAATTTTATGGCAATTGATGCTGGTAATTTCCTAATGGGTTCTTCACTTTCATATTTGTCAAAGGGAGAGTATGTTGTTAAGCAATATCAAGAAATGAATTACGGAGTATTGGGTTTATCTGATGAAGATTTCTTTTATGGATTTGAACCTCTAAATACTATTAACGAGAATATTGATATTGTTGCTGCTGATATTTACAGCAAAAAAACAAGTAAACCTCTTTACAAAGACCATGTCATTAGAGATTTTTCTGGAATCAAAGTTGGAATTACCGGAGTAACAGGTTTTTCAATTGAAAAACCTTATTTACATCCAGAAATTTCTTCGGCAATAGATATTAAAGACTCAGTTTCTTCAGCAAACGAAATGTTGAAAAAGCTTAAAGATGATGGAGCAAACGTATCAATTTTGACAATAGGAATTGACAGTAGAGTAGATTTGAATGGCGAACTTACACCCGTACTGGCAAGCTTTATTGAAAAATTGAACCCAAAACCATCATTTGTCATTGCTTTAGATAACGATTATGGGTATTCTTTTGAATACAAAGGTGTAAAAATAATAGCTCCAGGAAGATATGGTAATTCTTTAGGTGAAATTAAAATAATTGTTGACTCAATTACAAAGAATATTGAAAAAATTCAAACAACTAATCAATATTCATACATTGATGATGTTAAACCTTCTGCAAAATCATATGAGATTTTTGAAGAATACAATAAAAAATACAACACCGAGTTAGAAAATATTATTGGGAAATCCAAAAATGGAATGACCATTAGCAGCGGTGGAGAATCAACACTTGGTAACTTAATTTCAGACATCATGCGCTACGATATGGAAGATGACGGAGCACAAATATCCTGCATAACTCCTGGGTTAATTAAGGCAAACATAGATGCAGGAGATATTACAGCAGAAAACATTATGGACGTTTTACCGAAAGATGAAGATTTAGTTTTACTTGAAATCAAAGGTGAAGACTTGATAATGGTTTTTGAACATGGTTGTACATTTAGCTATGGAATGACACAAGTTTCTGGAGTTAAATTTGCATACGATAACCTTAGATTCCTTTACGATAGAATAGTAGAATGTACGCTTAACAACGGAGAAACATTCGAGTCAGAACAAATGTATAAAGTTGTTACTACTGAATCTATGAGACGTGGCTTGGATGGTTATGTTTGGTTTGCAAACGCTGAAATCCTCAAATATTCGGACAAAACCTTAAGAGAAAGTGTGTTTGAATATGTTGAAAAAGAAGGAACAGTAGACAGAGAAATTGAAGGCCGTATTGATCTAGTTTATACTGGTTAGGAGGATAGAATGAAGAATAACGTTAACAAACTTTTAGGTTTAACATTAGCTGGAGTACTATGTTTTTCTTGCTTGGTAGGGTGTGGTGATAAAACTACTACAGAACCGAACAACGATAATAATCAACAAGAACAAGAAACTGGTAATTTACCTGAGGATCAAACTGCAACAATTGTGAATTGTGGATTTGTAGATGTAAAACCAACTTTAGATGGTATCGAAAACGAAGAAGTATGGGCAAACATGGAATACACACAAATTGAACTTGAAAGTAGTAAATTTATTGATGTTAAATCTTACTATGACAACGACAACGTATACTTCTTGTTTAACTGGATTTCTGAAATGACAAATGAACCAACAGATAGCACTGCTGGGCATTGGTACACAAAAGAAGATGGAACATGGACTTGGGATTCAACAATGGATACATTCTCTATTGCTTGGGATTTATGTGATTTACCAGATTTTGCGGAAACTGGTTGCACTCCTTTATGCCATGATGCATCAAATGTTCTAAACAATAGATACATGGGAACAGAAATTACTGGTGACATAATTGAGCTTTGGGTTTGGAGCCCTGCTGTAAGTGGAATGAAAGGTATCATGGCATCTTATCTTTGGACAAATGTAGAATCTGATATAGATATCGATGCTGAAAATTTTGACAACAAAATTACTTGGGAGAAATTACCAGGTGAATATGGATTTGTATACAATCGCGCAGAAGACGCAAATGAACCAGCTGAAGGTGGAGAAAATGCTCCATTATACATTGTTAACGATAAACAACCTTCCGGTGATGCTGCATTAGTAAGTGCTGTAGGATTGTTTGAGTTTGGTGGTTATATATTAGAAATCGCAAGACCAAGAAACCCATCAGCGCTAGACCTAACTCATTTTGAAGTAAGCGATGATGGTTACGCAGATTTCCTTTTTGCCCCAAATTATCACACTCTTGGTCAAAGAGATGATCATTTTACACCAGATACCGCATCTACCTTACGTATGGTCGGAAAAACCATAACTGATTAATAGGAGCTTGAAACTATGAATATAAAAAAAATATTATCTTTAGTTTTAGTAGGAACAATGCTTTTTGGTATTCAATTTGTACCAGGCATTGGTAATTCCAAAATTATAGCTGCTTCACCTGACAAAATTGGGATTTACACCAATTCATTCGGATATTACATATATGTCTCTGACCCAATTAAAAACAGGGTTTTAAAATATTCAACAGACGGTACATATCTTGCAGTTGCAATCCCAACTGTTGCTACTCACACCTCTGGAGAAAAATGGGTTTTGAAAAAATGTGTAGATATTATTACATGTCGTTTAACTGATGTAATCGGTGTAGCAGATGCTGTCACAGGACATTCATTTATATATGAGTTAAACGGACATACTCACCACAAAAATGGTCAAGCAGGAGTTGGTCCAGGTAAATTGACCGAAATGTGGGATGTAGCAATGACTGAGATTGATGAAATTAAATCTCAAGCTCTATTAGACAGAAAACAAAGCAAAGTGTCTCATTGGACCCCACCACCTGGAGGAATTAAAGACCCACGTGACGGAACCTTTGTAAGAGATTTTGGTAATACCGGAACGGCTGTACAGAAATTAAAAAGACCAGAAGGTATGAGCTATGCGAAAAATCATGATCTCCTTGTAGCAGATACTGGGAATAAACGTATAGCTATATATAACCTTAAAGGAAAATATACCGGTGAGATTAAAGGTAAATTCTCTGATCCTTGTGACATTGGTGTAGATTTTTTAAGTTCTCAAGGTAATAAAATTTATGTACTTGATAGAGGTTCAAAAAAAGTACATGTGTTTGCCCCAGACCACAAATTTATTAAGTCTATAAGTTTACCTGGAGTAAAAAAAGCTTCTGCTCTTACTATTGATACAGCTAATAGCATTTGGGTAACTGATATTGCTCAGAATAGTGTTTTCAAATTTGATCAAAATGGAAAGCAACTATTAGTTATTAAAAATGCAATTAATCCACCAAACATTACAAGACAAATAGTCCGTGTTTTTATTAAAAAATACATCATGACTGTTAATGACGAAGTAAAAAGAGTTGATGCTCCACCATTTATCCAAAATGGGAGAACATTAGTTCCACTAAGAGCTATATCAGAAGGTTTAGGCGCGGAAGTAGGTTGGGATGGTAATGAAAGTAAAGTTACCGTTAAGCTAGGATCAAATACTGTTGAAATCTGGATAGGAAACACCACTGGTAAAATTAATGGTAAACCTTATCCAATACCTGACGGAGTCGCTCCATTAATAAAACGCGGAAGAACTTTTGTTCCAATTCGTTTTGTTGCTGAGGCATTGAATTGTTGGGTTGGATGGAATCCAAAAGATTTACGTTACAGTGCATCAGCTGTAACCATATATTACCCAAAATAAGAACTAAGCCATACGCCCAATACAAAAGTATTGGGCGTATGGTACAAAAAACATAAATATGAAAAAAAAATCAAGTTTGACAAATACAATAGTTAACGTTGTTGCACTAGTACTATTTTTAGTATTTGCATTTTCTGTTTACCATAAAACTATAACTCGATACGAAGACTTTAAAAACACACCAAATATTATAGTCTCTGAAAAAGATTCACAAAGAGTGTTAATTGATGCTTATGAAAATTCTGTTTTAAACGAAAATAAGACAAACTCAGGAATTCGCTTAATGAAATTTTACTTAGTAGATTTTCTATCAACGTTTAGACTAACAGCAAAATTCGTATCCTATATAAATTCTAAGCAAGACTGGGTGGAAGATTGTTCAACTTGTGCCTTAGGCGGAGGTTGTGATGATCTAGAGAAGACAATGTATTTTTATCCTCTAGACGTTACTTACGATTCTTTACCTGACCTTGTTAAACTTTATCCAGATCTATTCATTGTAGATGTTAGACCAGATGGTGAATGGGAAAAGAAACATATAAAAAACTCAGTTCCGATACCCTTAACGCAAGTAGTTCCATATTTGTTTCCTCTAGACAGATGGAGTGAAGTAATATTTGTCGGTGATAACTACCTAGAAACAAAGTTAGCTGGAGAAGCACTAATTAGATTAAATTTTCATAGAGTTTATAAGTTACGTGGTTCTGTAAAAGATTATACAGGTGAAATGGAATTTATCGATGGAAACTAAAGATATTACGTTTATTGCTATAACAAGTGCCGTTGGTACTATATTTTATCTTGCAACAGCCCCATTAATTGAAACGATGCTTCCTGTTATAGGATGTGTCATTAGACCGGCATTGTATATTTCATTCATTATGACCAGATTTCATTTTAACATGAAAAAACTTTTATGGATCGCAATTTTAAGTACTTTTTTGTATTCATTAGTTATACCATGCATGATAAATTATATATCTCTTCCAGTTAGTATAGTGTTTGTTTTGATAGTAGCAGGTTTTAGAACTAAAATGAAACCTTTTTGGTTAACAACAATTGCAACAGTAGTTGCTTTTGGTGGTTTGTTACTTTTTACCTTTATATTCTCAACAAACAGCACTGAATGGTTATTGTATATGAAATATTTCCTTCCAGTTATTCTTGTTGGGGCATTAATAGGTATGATACGACAGAAACTCGGAAAGTTTAATTGTGTTGGATGTGATATGTGTAACAATCCAAACGCTGAAAGTTATTTTAAGAAAAAAGAGCTTTCTGATCGTATGGAAAAAGAAAGTAGCTGTAATTCTGTAACTAGTACTGAAAAAAAAGATATTGATAGTAAGTGTCAAAAAATTTGTGATGAAGGAGAGCGTTTTGAATAATGTCGTAAAATTTGCAGTTGTTTTTTTGTGTGCAGTTCTTGTTACAGTATCTTCTGGTTATTTTAATAATACACAGGCAAAAGATTTTAAATGCGATATTGTGTTCTACAAAAATAAGTATATTTTTAAAATTGGCGGACAACCTTATCAGATGCCGGTAAGTGTTTATAAAGATAGCAAATCAAACAAATATATGATACCACTTCGTTACATAACAAGTTCACTAAGGTATGATGTCAATTGGAAGCAAAGCATATCTACTGCTTCGTTTGATTCAGAATGGGGATCCTTTTCTATATATATCGAAAATAAAGATAAAATTGAACTTATAGATGACAACGAAGTAAAAACAACACTAAAACTATATAAAAATAGATTATTCGCTGATAGCGAAACTATTATAAGAATAATAGGTATATCACTTATTGACTATCCAGATCCAAATGCAATAGCGTTTAGTACACCAAGAGCAAGAATTCTAATGAATGCCCCTAATTTTGTTTTAAAAGACACTAAAGATGTTGACTTTGATCTCTACAAAGAACTAGAAAAACAGGACACTGAATATATAATACTAAACTTTTATGCAACAAGATGTCCGTTTTGTTTGAAAGCATTGCCAATGTTAGTAGATTTAAGCAACGAATATGTTGAAAAAAAGGTAAGAGTAATTGGTGTAAATACTGATACAAACGGACAAACGAAAGTAAGAGATGAGAAAATTGAAAAATATAACGTTTCTTACAGAGTAGTGCAAGATATAGATAACGAAACATACGATAAATATAGTGTTGCGGGAGTACCAAACTTCTACGTTGTAGATAAAAATCACGATATTGTTTATCACAGTATTGTTTCCGATAAAGTCCAAATTGACTTATTGAAAGAATGGTTAGATCAACATCTAAATAAGTAATATTGAGGAGCAACAATGAGCAAGATTTCATTAAAAAATAATTCTGGGCTACCTATAAAACTTGATTTAATAACTGGTGATTTAACAACTGATGACCAAGGTGAAGTTCTTTATGATGTATCAACAAGAACTTTGGATGCTGCTAAAGACTACTACATAAATATAAAAGGCATAGATTTAGATACGAATCTTTACAAAATGTATCGCGGGATAAGGCTTGTAAATGACAATAGTTCAATTTTATCTGGGAGAATACGCCATGATATTACTGTAGTAATGCCAGGAAGAGTAAATGAAGAATACATAAAAACAATTGGTCACATCCATCCAATAATGAAAGAACAAACTAAAGAGAGTAAGCTTCGATACCCAGAGATATATTCTGTAATTCATGGTACTGCATATTATATAATTCAAAAATATTCAAATGATTTAAAAAGCATAGAAGACATTGAAGCTGTATGTGTAAATGAAGGAGAGCATATAATTATACCATCTCATTACGGACATGTTACAGTAAATACTAAAAGTACACCTTTAGTCATGGCAAACATTATAGAGAATTCTTTTGCCTCAAACTACAAACCATATAAAGAAAAACGCGGTGCAGCATTATACATAAAATATGAAGCAGAAAACCCTATAAAGTTTGAAAAAAATGAAAATTACAAGAATCTTCCAACACCGATAATATGCGGCTATAAACATTTCAAAGTTCAAGAATTAAAAAATGATGAACCGCTATACAACCAGTTTATTGAAAATCCTGAAAAATTTTCTTATTTGTATAAGGAGTAAAAATGTTAAACGATATCATAAAAAAAGACTTCATGGTGGCTTACAAAGCTAAGGATAAGATCGCATCAGAGACTTTGAAAATGATAAAGTCTTCAATTCAATATAAAATAGTTGAATTGAAAGGAAAGAACAGAGAAATTAACGATGACGATATTGTTAAGATACTAAAGATTGAAGCAAAAAAAAGAAAAGAATCAATCGACCAGTATATAAAAGCCGGTAGAGACAAAAGTGCTGAAAAAGAACAAAAGGAATTTGAAATAATTTCCAAATATCTTCCAGAGTTAATGTCTTTTGATAACATAAAAAAGGAAGTCAGCAGTATTATTTCAGATTTGAATGCAACATCCATGAAGGATTTTGGTTTAATTATGAAAGAATCAAGTAAAAAATTGAGTGGAAAAGCGGAAGGTTATGACATCAAAAAAGCAGTTGAAGAAATTTTAATAGTTAAAGATTAAATATCAATTACCCAAAATGGTTTAGACGGCTTAAAGCAAGGGTTAATTGCTTCCAATTTGTCCGATATGCGATATTTACCAGGAATGTGAGTGTGACCGAATATTATTTTTGTAATCTTAGAATGAGATATTAAAAAGTCACCAATATATTTACATCCAGAGAATGCCAAATTAAAACTCCACGCATAATCCTTTTTTTGAAACAAGCACTCCTCAAACATCGCATGATGTGACATGAAAACAATTTTTTTAGAATCATTGGATATTTCTTTTAAATGATTATTAATAGTTTTGTAGCAATGTTCGCAAAAAGAAACATCATCAAAAGCTCCAGCCCATTTTACGAAATATTTATCATTCCAAGCTGTTAATCTATAAAAACTGTTGGTTTCATCTGAAGACCATAGTTCTTTATTACTATAATCATCTGATGTTAATTGATTCCATGAAACTTTTTCAAAAGTATTTTTTCTAATAAATGTAAACTTTTTTGAAACTTTAGGCTCTAATATTCTTCTAAAGGAATAATCATACCATCCAATATTTCCAACAAAGCCGATATTATCAATAATCACCGGTTTGTTGTCTAAATAGTTAAACCCAGAATTGTTACAAATATTTAGTAATTCAGTTGAATAAATGTCAAACGAGTTTTTACTTTGTTTGCCAGTGACTGTCTCCTCATTAATCCAAATATCGTGGTTACCGGAAACAAAAAACTTTGGTATACTGATTTTCTTGAAAAGCTGTAAGTATTCTTCTAAAAGATCGATATTTTGAGAAATATCACCAATGATTGCAAAAACGAATGTTTCTTCTTTATGAGTTTTGATATAATTAGAAACAAGTTCTGGTAATTGATATGCAGATTGGTTTTTCTTTTTTTCTAAGTGTAAATCAGAGGTAGCAATAATTTTCATATAAGTATTTTTTCCTTGAAATATTATATATAAGAAACTTACACTAAATATAATTGTTTTTTTTAAAATAACGAGGAGAACAAATGAAACAATATTTAAAATCTAGAAATAATTTTCAAATTTATACTTTAATTGTTTTACTGCTTTTATCAATATTGTTTCCATTTAAAAAGGTTAAAGCTCAAACTTTCAACATTAATGCCAGAAACACATATATTATAAAATTTTCTGGTGAATCTATTATAAACTCCTTCAGAAACACCGAAAACGAGAACTTAAAAGATGACTTAACTTCAAAAATAATTGACATACAGCACGATAATTTTTTGGAAAAGTTCGTTAGTATTAAAAACGATACAGATCAAATGGTATTTGAATACAAAAATGTTTTTAATGGGGTGTCGGTAAAAACGGATTACGAAACTATCAAAACATTACAAGAAGATGTAGATATAGAAAGTATATATCTAGCATCTGAGTATGCGCTTCAACGTTCGATTTCTATACCTAAAATTAAAGCACCCGAAGCTTGGGAAATAAATGGGCAAAATGGAAAGATTTACAAAGGTAAAAATATTTTAGTTGGAGTTATTGACACTGGAGTTGATTTTAAACATGGAGAATTGGGTGGCGGTATTGGAAAAACTTGGAACAATAATTGGTATAAAATTAAAGGTGGGTACGACTTTTCGATAATGAATAACATACCGTATGAACCGTACTTAAGTAATCACGGAACACATGTTGCAGGAATAATAGCTGGAAATGGCGAGCCTGGGTTCGTTGCTGGCTCTTCTAATGGTTCTGGTGTCGCACCAGAAGCGTCATTGATGATTTACAAAGTTTTTTCAAATAGCGAAAAGAATACAGGCGATGCCGCAATAATTATGGCTTTAGAACAGGCAGTCATTGATAAATGTGATGTTGTGAATTTAAGTTTAGGAAAAAACTATGGGTGGTCATCTGAACCCTTAGCTGAAGCGTGTAATGCTGTTGCAAAAAGTGGTGTGATTGTAGTATGCTCGGCTGGTAATTCTGGAAATAGAAATGAAAACTTGAATCGTTTTCCAATTCATTCTCCAGGAAGTGGGAGCGATTCTATATCTGTTGCATCAAGTGATGCTACTTTAAAAGATGGGTTTTATTTTAAAGCCGAGGATGAAAAACTTCATTTTGCCATAGGTGAGTGGATTACAAAGAAAAGGATTACTACTGAAGAAGAGATACAATTAATACCAATGCTTGAAGAAGGAACTGAAAGCAATTTCCGGGATAAAAAATATGATAATAAATCTGTTATTGTTTACAAAAGCAATCTTACATTGAACGATCTTAATAAAAATGCTCAAAACTCAAACATTAAATCAATCATACACGTAAATAACAAAGAATATCCTTCAAATAGTTACATAGATGAAAGAGAGAGCTGTGTACCAATCATAAGTGTTTCAAAGAGTACAGGATTGTATATAGTGGACTCGTGTAATAACAATAGAGAAATTTTTGTGAGTTACTCAAGTAACGATCAGAAAACTGTAATGTCATCATTTTCGTCACAAGGACCTACTCCAGATTTTAATTTAAAACCAGAAATAACAGCTCCTGGATACCGAATAGTATCTTCAATCTGTAACAACCAGTATACTGCAATGAGTGGAACTAGTATGTCTTCACCATTTGTTGCTGGTGGAGCAGCTTTATTAAAAGAACTCCACCCAGATTGGAGTGTTAGAGATATAAAGTCTCTGTTAGTAAATTATTCCTCAGTAATAAAAAACCCACTTACGCTGAAACCTTACTCAATATACAAACAAGGTTCAGGTCAAATAAATCTTGAAAATTCTTTCAAGGGCACACTAATAGCTTCTCCAACAACTATTTCTTTTAATCAAGTTACTCAGCCAAAAACTAAAAGAAAATTTGTGATAACTAACAAAGGTAAAACTGATGAATATGTATTGATTGAATGTTCTTCAGCTGTTAAACAGAATCTTTCTGTTACAGTATCTCCGTATGAATGTTCCATTAAACCAGGTGGTTCAGTAGAAATTGAGTTAACTTTAGAGATAAATGAAAAGACTATAAAAGAATTTGGAGAATTCTGGATCAATATAACACACAATGGAAAGAAAGATTTTCATATTCCAAGTATTTTCTATAACGGTGAGTATCCCGATATGCCTGTAATTTTAGCATCTTATATGTTTCCAACTCTTGCAATTTCACCAAATAGTGATGGAAATGCTGACTCAAATAATTTTTACTGTCTTTCACCATACAATATTGACGGCATTGAAATAGATTTGTTTGATAGCGAGAGTAACTATATAGGAAACCTCTTTTATTTTCGCAATCTGATTGGAGCTGGCTACTTTAAAGCTGAATTTACCGGTAGAGTAAAAGGTAAATTACTTAAAGATGGATTGTACGAAATTAAACCATATGTGTTGCCATTGGGAAAAGATTACAAAAAAGTTAAAAACTGGGTTGAAGGTAAAAGTTCTAGAGCACTAATTGACACTATTCCTCCCACGATTGAAGCAACATTTAGTAACATTGATAGCAAAACCATCAGAGTGACTGGTTCAATAACAGATGAAAATAAATCGCTAGGATTGTTTCTTTTTTACGAATTAGACTATGATGAAGCAGCTTTAATAACAGTCGACAAAAATGGTAAATTTGATGGTAAAATATATTTAGACCAAGAATACTGTTCTATAAGATTGACTGCGCAAGATTTGGCAGGTAACACAACCTGGATTAAAAAAAGATTCCCTTTGCCATAGCAATATTATCTGGTTGTTTTAAGCATGCTAAATCTTATAATCTGATTAGCTCTAGAAGCAAAGGAGTTGAAATGGGTAATAAAATACTAATGAAGGGCGCTGAAGTCCTTGGTGAAGCTGCTGTTAAGGCAGGATGTAGACTTTATTTTGGATATCCGATTACGCCACAAAATGAAGCACCTGCATATATGGCAAAACGTTTACCTGAAGTAAATGGAACGTTTGTACAAGCCGAAAGTGAAGTTGCTGCAATAAATATGTTGTATGGTGCATCAGCTGCTGGACACAGAGTTATGACTACTTCCTCTAGTCCCGGTATAAGCCTTATGATGGAAGGTGTATCGTATTGTGCCGGCGCTGAATTACCAGTAGTAATTGTTAACGTCATGCGAGGTGGACCTGGCTTAGGAGGGATTGGACCTTCCCAAGCGGATTATTTCCAGGCTACAAAAGGCGGTGGGCATGGTGATTACAAAATTATCACTTTAGCACCAACAAATTTACAGGAACAAGCAGATCTTATATTTAAAGCTTTTGATTTAGCTGATAAGTACCGTATACCTGTAATGATCTTAAGTGATGGTCTTTTGGGTCAGATTATGGAAGCCGTAGAATATAAAGATGAAATAAAACCTGAAGATCTAGCTAAGAAAGAATGGGCGGCAACTGGAAGAGATCCAAAACGTGAAAAAAATCTTATTAACTCATTAGATCTTGATTTAGACGGTTTAGAAAGACACAACCACAAACTGCAGAAAAGATATAAAGAGATCGAAAATACTGAAGTTATGTGTGAAGAATACAAAACCGATGATGCAAAAATTGTTGTCGTTGCATATGGAACAACAGCAAGAATTGCCAAAACTGCAATTGACAAGGTTAGAGAAGAAGGTCTTAAAGTCGGTTTAATTAGACCTATAACTCTTTGGCCATTCCCGTCAGAAAACATAAAAAATGCTTTACAAAAAGAAAATGTAAAAGCTTTTTATGTTTTTGAACTCAGTGCAGGGCAAATGATTGAAGATGTTCAACTATGTGTAAATGCTAAAAAGCCTGTTAATTTTTATGGAAGACTCGGTGGAAATGTACCTAGTCCAGACGAATTAGCAGAAAAAATCAGAGAGATCTATTAGGGGAGAATTAATATGAATGATATGAAACAAATATTTAAAGTAACCCCCTTACTGACAAAAACTAAGAGAAGTTATTGTCCTGGATGTACCCATGGCGTTATTCACCGCCTAGTATGTGAGGTTATTGAAGAAATGAACCTGTTTGAAGAAACAGTGATTGTTGTTCCTGTTGGGTGCTCAACTTTATCTATACACTACTTTGAAATGGATACAGTTCAAGCTGCACATGGAAGAGCACCTGCCGTTGCGACAGGCGTAAAAAGAGCTTTACCAGACAAGACTGTAGTAACATACCAAGGTGACGGAGATTTGGCTTCGATTGGTACAGCTGAAATAGTGCATGCTGCTACAAGAGGAGAAAATATCACCACAATTTTTGTAAATAACGGTATATATGGAATGACTGGTGGTCAAATGGCTCCAACAACATTAGAAGGTTGGAAAACAACCACATCACCATTTGGACGAGATTACAAAAAAGAAGGCTATCCAATAAAAATTAGCGAAATGCTTGCAACATTAAATGGACCTGCATATATTGCTAGAACTTCGGTTCACAACCCAGCCAATATAATGAAAACCAAAAGAGCAATAAGAAAAGCATTTAAAGCACAAAAAGAAGGCTTAGGGTTTTCGTTAGTAGAAATTCTTTCAACCTGCCCAACAAATTGGGGTATGTCTCCAGTAAACTCTTTGAAAAGAATTAGTGAAGAAACAATGAAGTATTATCCTCTAGGAGAATATAAATCTGTGGAGGGACTATAATGAATTTCGAATTATGTGCATCTGGATTTGGTGGACAAGGTGTTATGGCAATAGGTCAGTTGCTATCTTATGCAGCTGTTAGAGAGAATAAATTCACGCTATTCCTTCCTTCATATGGACCAGAAATGCGTGGAGGTACAGCAAACTGCGTGTGTATGGTTTCAGATAAAGAAATAGGTTCCCCGGTAACTCAAACACATAAAAACGCTATTGTTATGAATACTCCATCTTTTACAAAATTTGAACCGACAATCATTAAAGGTGGGAACCTTTTAGTTAATTCAGCATTAATAAACGATAAATCAAATAGAAAAGACATCAATGTTTTCTATGTACCTGCAAACCATATTGCAAAAGAAGCTGGCCACCAGGTAGCTGCGAACATTGTAATGCTAGGAGCTTTACTTAAAATCGAGAATGTAGCTAAATACGAAACGATCGAGCAAGTTATTAAGGAAAAATTCGTAGCAAAGGGTCAAAAAGTTATAGATATAAATTTTAGAGCTTTAAAAATGGGGTACGATTCGGTATGATGAAAATTAACAAAGAACGTTTGCAGTCAACATTTGAAAAATTGTTGACTGCAAACGGTATATCTGGAAATGAAGACGAAACCATAAATGTGGTATTAGATTTGATAAAAGATATCCCACTCTTTGTAAAAGAAAATGCATCTATAGACGAAACAAAAAGAAATTTGTTTTTAAAGTTAGAGAATAGAGGGGGTTCAAAAACCCCCTCTATTCTCTTATCAGCCCATTTAGATACGGTTGAGAGTACCGAAAAGATCAAATACCAATTGAAAAATGGCAAATACACTACAGACGGTAATACTATTTTAGGTTCAGACGATAAAGCCGGTGTAGCAGCCATAATAGAATGTTTAATGTCTATCCATGAGTCAAATAAACCACACCCTGAAATTCAAGTAGCTTTTACTGTTGAGGAAGAAGTTGGTTTAGTTGGAGCCTATAACTACGATTTTTCACTAATAACTTCTAAACGTGGAATAGTTATTGATTCTGATGGCAAACCTGGAACAATAATGTATGCTGGACCTTCACAATATTTATTCGACGTTGATATAACAGGTGTATCTGCTCATGCTGGTATGACACCTGAAAATGGTAAAAGTGCAATACTATACGCTAGTCAATGCATAAGCAAAATCCCTTTTGGTAGAATTGACCATGAAACAACTACAAATGTTGGGACGATAAAAGGTGGCAAGGCTAATAACATTGTAGCAGATAAATGTCATGTAGACGGTGAAATACGTTCTCATAATCATGTAAAAATTAATTTAATTAATGATCAAATAAAAAGTATTTTTCTAGATGGAAACAAAACAGGGTTTAAAGTCGAGTACAAGTCAATAGAAAAATATTCGGCATTTGAGCTAAATACTAAGACTGAGTTTATGATGCTTTTAACATCGCAAGCAAAAAAATTGAATCTAGATGTTCATTTTAAAGTTTGTGGTGGTGGTTGCGACGCTAATATTTTTAATAATAGAATAAAAAATATGGAGTGTGTTAATTTTGCTTGTGGTATGACAGACGTTCATACACATAAAGAGTCAATATATCTTTCAGATATAGAAAAGATTACAGAACTAATCACTTCAATATGTACAAAATGAAAAGGTAGAAAATGATTGTAAATTTAAATGATGTTTTGAAAAAAGCAAGAACTCATAAGTATGCTGTTGGAGCTTTTAATGTAAATAGTTTTGTGTATGCTGATGCCTTTATAAGAGCTGCTGAAGAAAAGAATTCACCAATTATACTACAGTTTTCTCCTGGAGTGCTGAAAGCTTATCAAGATTCATGTTTAGTTAATGCAGTTACCCATATTGCAAATATGTCTCCTGTTCCAATAGTTATCCATCTTGACCATGGTAAAAGCATAAATGATGTCAAGTTAGCTCTTCAATACGAATACTTTACATCGTATATGATAGACGGATCTTCATTAAGCATTGATGGTAACATTGAAATAGTAAACAACGTTCGAGAGCTGTTAGAAAAAAATTATAGAGAAGAACTCAAAGTTTTAGACTCTGACAATATTGATAAAGAATCTTTGTTTTCTTTAGAGGCAGAATTGGGTCATGTTGGATCAGAGGATGATGACAAAAGCATTGAAACATCTTTAGAAAATATTGAGATCTTTCTTGAATCAACAGAAATTGACGCATTAGCAATCTCAATTGGCAACGTGCACGGTCAAATAAGAAGAGAAACTGGATTGAATTTTGATTTACTAAAAAGAATAAATTCAAAGTTTTTTGATGTACCGTTTGTTCTTCATGGTTCTTCTGGTGTTAAGTCTCAAGATTTAAAAAGAGCAATAAAATACGGTATTACAAAAATAAACGTAAACACACACTTTAAAAAAATAGTTGAGGATTTAGCAGAAGAATCATTTGAGAAATATGGTAAATCATGTTTCTCAAACTATAAAATAATGCAACCTTTAGTGTTCAATAAGCTTAAAGAGTATGCTATGACAATGATAGACCTTTTTGGTTCAAACAATAGAGTTGTCCCAACAAAGCCATTGTCTGAATTCTATGAAGATCTTGAAGAGCCATACAGTGATAGTACTTATAAAAACAATACCGATGAAGAAAATTTTGATGATTCCGATGAGTGTATTACTGCTGAAAAATTTATTGAAAAGTATTAATTCATCTTATCGAAATTCCATCGCTTCAAAGACCACATTAATGTTATAATGTCGGTATTTTTTACTGGGAATCGGTTTAGCAAAAGGTAACAAACTGTTGAAGAATAATACTGGTAAGTTTTATCCTCGTAACTCATTCCCTGAAAAGAGTAGACATTTGGCATTTGATAATACCAACCTTCTGAAGAAGATATATGATCGCTGTTTTGAAAAGTCCATGTATCTTCTTTATGAAGAGCTGAAAAATTGTAAACATTTGAAATGTCTTGATTTGTAAATTTTGATACTTTCACGTGAATATTTGAATAGTAAAAACCATTTTCACCATTACGGTCTTCAATTTCAATAACAGTAGCATATTCAACTTTTGCGTTATCCCAGTCAAAGTGTTTTGGATTGTCATATCCAGAATTCGTCATGATATTCCTTGCTTGTTCAATAAATATTGGTTCATTGCCTTTATATAGCTCTTCTTCTACCTTTTCAAATGAGTAGTTTAATGATAGATAGTTATAGAGCTCTTCACTATTTGAAAGTAATACAAGTTTATCAAAGTCTATTGGTGTAGAACCTTGAATTAGAAATGGCAATTCTGAGTTAAAAAATGGATTCCACATTTGCGCAGAAAATAGTAGATGTATAGCTTCTAACATTTCTTGACTTACATCTTCGTCAAGATTTTGAATATGTTTTAGAAAATATGAAAAATATACATAAGAGTTTGGATATACTTTCGGTATTTTTACTCGGCTATAAAAACCACCAGAAAACCCAATTTCTCGCATACATGGCGAGATATGAATATCTCCAAAAATCCAACTACCAGTTTTTTGAAATCGTATTCCAGTGATATGAATAGTTTTGCTCTCTTTTCCAAAATTACATACTAAACGTATTTGAGGATAGTAATGAGCCTTCCACTGTAAGTTATGTCTAACTAGAAGTATTGGAAGCGAAACAGGATATATTTTAACACTCTGAAGGTATCTACCATCTAAATATTGCGATTTCTCTACAAATGATATCATTTCATTTTCATCTACTTCGGTAAGGTCATATTTATCATTTTTGACCCAGCAATTCATAGGTAAATAAGAAAATAGCTCATTATAAGTGTTTACCGGTAAGGTTTTTGCTTCAGCTCTTACAGAATTAACATTGTTGAACAATAGTGTCAATACATATAGAATAACTAGTAAAAAAGTAATATTTTTCTTCATAGTTTGTGTCCTTATTCTTTGAGTACACACTATTATAACGATAAATAGTACTATTTAAATTGAAAAACATTAAATTGTTTGATATTACATATATTGTTCTTGATTTTTAGACTTACATAGTGTAGAATAATGATGTGAAAATGGAGGGGTTAAATCTAGCATGTTCGTGTTAGATTTAATCTTTCTTTCTTTTTTTTTGTCCATTAATAAATCTAAGAGTTCTTTTTGAATCACCAGCAATATATGATAGTGTTGCTCCGTAGTTTGTTATTAGTACAGAATTATTCTTAGCTTCATTAATTCTGAAGAGTACTTCTTTCCTATTCAAGATGCATGCTCCACAATGTATTATTAATCTGTATTTTTTTAAACTATCAGGAAAATCGTGGCCAACTTTAACATCAAAATGAATGTTCTTTTTTGTATGATTTTTAATCCCACTAGGTATTTGCTCTCTACCAATATCATTACAGACTGGGTTATGGGAACAAGCCTCCATAATAAGTACATTGTCTCCATCTTCCAATAATGGAATCATGTCTATTCCTTTAATAAACTCATCCAAATCACCTTTCATTCTGGCTAATAATATAGAAAAACCTGTTACGGGAATATTTTCTGGTACTAAAGAAAATACTTGTTTAAATGCCTGAGAATCTGTAATAATTAAGGTTGGATCTTTTTTTAATAAAGATAGCGTCACCTGTATTTGTTCTGGGGTAATTACAACAGTAATGCCATTTTTATCAAGGATGTCCCTAATAGCTTGTTGTTGTGGAAGTATTATTCTATTCTTTGGTGCCTCCTTGTCAATTGGGATAACTAGAATAAAAATATCGTCTTTGTTAACAAAATCAGCTACCATCTTTGGTGTTTCAAACCAATCTTTTGGCAAAATCTTTTTTAACATTGACGTAATACTTGATGTAAAATCTGAATTAGGTCGTATGGATGGGTGTATATAGTAAGGATACTTCAGTTTTTCTATAGTCTGTAAAACATCTTTAGGAATGGTACTATTCTTGGTAAAAACAATACAAAACGGTATTTTTTTTTCTTTAAATATTTTTATCAGTTTTAATTCTTCTTTTCCCCACTGTGAAGCGTCAGAAATTAAAATTGCTACATCACTTCTATCAAAATATTTCTTAGATTTTTCTGTTCGCTTTTTTCCTAAAAAAGACTGGTCATTAAAACCTGCCGTATCAATAAAAAGAACCGGACCAAAAGGTTTTAACTCCATAACTTTTTCAACTGGATCAGTTGTAGTCCCGGGTTTACTTGAAACAATTGAGACTTTTTGATTTGTTATAGTATTTA
Source organism: Caldisericia bacterium (assembly GCA_023146045.1). GTDB lineage: Bacteria > Caldisericota > Caldisericia > UBA6126 > UBA6126 > JAGLCW01. The sequence continues at coordinate 1,860 of JAGLCW010000022.1, read as the reverse complement.
AAAATGAGCTCTTCCCAGAATTAGTACATCCAAACAAACCAATATGCAATCTCATACTTTTAATGGTTGACATGATAAGGGTCTCCTCTAGTAAATGTTGGTAATTTTCCAGCTTTTTCAATTAGCTTACATGATTCATCAAGCGTGAGAGATTTTTTATTGTCGTATATTTGATATGAATTTTTGACTCTGCTTGTGGTATAACTAACCATAAAAACATTTGCAACATTTGTTATAGCCTTAATAGTCATATCTTTACCAGATGAAGAGTGAAATGCTGTTGTAATAGGTATTAGAGTTTCTGGTAAAAAACACCTTGATAGAATTATGGATTTATAGGTTAATCCAATGCTACCACGTGGGTAGTTTTCAAGTGGTGTGTTTTTAGTTGGCATGAAAACACCAATTCCAAACATATCGTATTTGTTTTTCCTTAGATTATACATTTCATGCAATATGTCATTATTAGTTTGACTAGGTAACCCAACTATAAATCCTGAACCTAAAATAAAACCTGCTTTCAAGATTCTTTCCATAGCTTTAAGTCTTTCAGATAAATTCTGATCTGGATGAAGTCTATTATAAATAGTTGAGTTGCACGACTCATGCTTGATTAAAAATCGTTCCGCACCAGCATTCCTTAATGTAATATTAGTTTTAATATCTCGTTGTCCTATAGAAAGTGTAATAGCAATATCAGGATAAGAATCATGAATAGTTTTTATGATGTTCTCTAAACACTCAGATGAAAATGATACATCTTCTCCAGACTGAAGAACAATAGATCTGATCCCATCCTGATACGCATTATTTACCAAAACCAAAATTTCACTTTTAGTTAATCTATACCTAATAGCAGTTTTATTTTCAGACCTTAAACCACAATAAAAACACTTTCTTCTGCAGTAACTAGAAAACTCTATTAAAGCACGTACAAAAATTTCATTTTTATAGTACTTTTTAGTTAAAGATTTCGCTTCTGCCTCGTATGATTCAATTAATGGCATATTTTGATTACTAGCCGACAAATACTTCAGCACATTATTACTAGAAATATAGATCTCTTTCTCCTTTCTCAATCAAATTGTAATTTTCTAAAAGCTTGTTGTAATCATCTGTGGAAAAGGTATTCTTAACTTGTTTAATTTCTTTGTTGATGATTTTTTCTCCAGCAATTTTTGTTCCTGGACTTGCAAAGTCATCCAACCATTCTCTAAAAGTTAAAATTGCATTCAACTTACAGAATTGTCCTTCTCTGCCACATCTTAGAAGTTTCATGATTTTCTTGCCAGTTCTTCCACATCTGTATCCAGCAGTGCAAAATGAAGTAATATATCCCATATCTGCAAGTTCACGAATGACTTGATCAAGAGAACTATCATCACCTAGCATGAATTGTTGCTTGTCTTCACTTTGATTGAATGATTCTTCATATCCACCAATTTTAATATTTGAGGAAGCATCTCTTTGCGTCATTATTGGATATAAGCTTTTCATAATTTCGGGAGACTCTCTTACTGTAATAATTAAGCCGGTGTATGGGACTGCTAGTCTTATAAGAACTGCTATTTTCTTGTAATCTTCATCATTAACAATGTGTTTGGAATGAGTAGACAAATCAGAATCGCTGGCTGGTTGCAGTCTTGGTGCAGATATAGTATGCGGACCTATTCCAAATTGTTTTTCTAGATCAATAGACTGAGACAAAATACCAAGAAGTTCATATTTCCAATCGTATAAACCAAATAGTGCTCCTATTCCAACATCGTCAACGCCGGCTTCTTGAGCTCTGTGCATGCAATATAACCGCCATTCATAGTTGCCCTTTATAGTATCTTGAGGATGAACTTTTTCATAGGT